>JAFSQO010000029.1 GCA_017446645.1 Synergistaceae bacterium
CCAGGAAAATTATACTATATTGTGCAATTCATCTCACACTTATAGAAGTGGGAGTATTCTTGCATGTTTTAGGATAAAAAAACAACACCCCAGCTCATAAAAACTGGGGCATGTGTATCTACTTATTAATGCTATTAACGTCTGCGGAATTTCTTAATCACGAATACAAGTCCAAGCATAAGCCCTGCACTGCTCATTGTGTTACAGCCTCCGCTCGAAGAACCAAGATAGCCTGCTGAAGATGACGAAGCATCTGTTATCGTGAATTGTCTAGTTATAACTCCAGAGTAGTCCCCTATGCCTTGCACTCTGACTACTGCATTGTCGCCGGACTCTATATTGTTGATATACGTTACTACATAACCGTCCTCAGAGACAATATCTTCACTGGCTAAAACCGTTACAGCAGGTTCAATCGGCTCTCCTGTGTAAGCAAATGAATCGCTGTAGAGCAGAACTTCAGTAATATCCTTGCTTGTATTCTCGTATTGCGGATCCATCTGGTCGGAAACTCCCGTGGTCAGACTTGCATGATGATAAGCAAAGAACGGATTTTCAGGGTCATCGACATCACCACCGTTCATGTCATGGTGAGGTGTAGACTTTAGTATATTTATCCCATCCTTACTAAAAGTTGCATTCCCATGAGTATCTTGCCAATTAATATTCAGGGCAACGCCATCCGAAGCGAACACCCAGCATTCATCATAATCCCAATACCAATGCGATTCACCGTAGAAAGCCCTTCCAGCGATCATAGTATTTATGGACGGTTTGGCGTTAGTAGAATCAAAAAGATCCACCATGACTTTATCATGACAGTGATAATACTCTTGGTCCACTTTTGAACCAGTACCGACATCAATATTGTACCAGTGCCCATCTTCAAAATAACGACCTATGGCCTGGCGCGCTATCATATGTATGCCTTCACTAAAGGCAAAATCCTCTGCTCCGCGGTAGTTAGTCACATAGGTTTTGTCGCTGCTGTCAGGCTGTGCTCCGTACTTGTTGAGATATTCTCCAAAACTATTTGTTCCCTGAGTCAATTTCGTATACTGATTATAAATTATAGGCATATAAACACTATCTACGATATTCGGAACTGTTGCCTCCCAAGAATTTACATTGCAGCTCTTATAATCCGGACCATCTGCTTCTATAGATATTCCTGAACTAATTGAAATAGTATCTGCTGAAAGTATCGTTCCGGTGATGTAGCAATAATTATTATATCCGGTGATGGCTTTAGCTTTCCTAGCATAAGACTTGTGACAGTGTTTACGAAGTATTCCCGTAATTTTTCTTTTGTGTCCGTTGTCTGCAAACTATCCTGTCCCGTGCATGTAAGTGCTAACTCTCCGTAGAAACCGACCTGCGCTATCATAGCATCGCAGAATTTTATGATGTCGTCTTTGACTTCGCCCTCGAATGCGTGTGTGAGGAATATATAATTCAGGAATGCGTTGACACCTGAATCTTGCTGCAAGATGTTATCACAATACTGAGTGTAAGCACTTGTGACTTGTGCAACCCAGACGTTATTGGCAGTCATAACCTCGCAGGATATTTTGTAAATCACTGTATTAAGGACGTTCTCCGCGTAACTTTCCAGCATTGCCTGTTTAGATGATCCGCTGTACTCGCTTTTAACCGAAGCACCGCAATTTGAAGCCAGTTTGTTGTCTTTTATGGCGTTCTCTAATGCAGTAACCATTATTTTCTTGAAGTCATCACGGTATGTGTCGATATTGAATGTAACTGCGCGCGTATTAGGCATACGATCCGAGGGAATGCCGATGCTCCATTCAGTGCTTACTGTTTCGTCGTTAATGTCGGATTTCGCCGGAAGCCCTTCACTATATTTCTTATTTTAGTGTGTCAGCGAATCTTTCTCTGTGTACTTTTTCGTCATAAGCACATAAACGCCCTCGTGAGAAGCCTGCTCCCACCAGGTTTTAATGCCGGAATTGACTTTTGCCTGATACTCGCTTGCATAGGTCTGCAATTTTTCAGTGTAATTAGTATTGAAGTTATTCCAGTTCGTTGACATTGTAGTTGCCTTAGTGTTTCTGTCTATTTCCTGCTGAGCAGTCTGAATGTTTATAAGGTCCTGTTCGATTTGGTTGAGAGTCTTATTCATATCATTGAGCGTAGTCTGCACATCTTTTACAGCATTGAGTATCTGCCCAAGCATTTGCATCTTAGGATCCTCAATGATTCCAACCATCTGAAGAACTCCTATAACTCCGGAAACAGCCGATGTAACTCCACCCAGACGCTTACAGAAAACTTCGATTTCGTCTGTGTCCTCTGATGCTTCTTGCTCTGTAAATTTCTTCAGTGCTTCCGCGAATTTCGTTACAGCATCATCATCTTTCTGAGAAATAACAGCATAAGCCTTGTGACTCGTGAGTGCTATCCCGTTGATAACAATCACAGCCAAAAGCAAAGCACTTACAAAACTTTTTAATTTGTGTTGCATTGTATATATTCCTTCTTTCGGAATTAGTATTTCGCGTGTAAGTTTATCATAGATTTTTAGATTTGCTTTTACTATAATTTCAAACATGTATAATGTAGACGAGATAAAAAATTTATTTATTTGCGGAGACGCTCTTCAGGAAATGAATAAGATTCCTGATAAGAGTATTGATTTAGTTGTTACATCACCGCCGTATAACTTGAAGAACTCAACAGGAAACGGCATGAAGAACGGCAGCGGAGGCAAGTGGGCTAATGCCGAACTCATAAAAGGCTACTCAACTTATGATGACAATATGCCTTATGATGAATATGTGAAATGGCAGAGAGAATGCCTCAGTGAAATGATACGCCTGATAAAAGACGACGGAGCAATTTTTTATAATCACAAATGGCGTGTTCAAAACGGTCTGCTTCAGGACAGGAGAGAAATAATTGAAAACTTCCCGGTGAGGCAAATAATTATCTGGAAGCGAAAAGGGGGCATAAATTTTAATCCCGGATATTTCCTGCCTACTTACGAAGTAATTTATCTCATAGCTAAACCTGCATTCAGACTCGCTCCTCACTCAAGTTCACTCGGAGATGTATGGGAATTCCCCCAGGAAATGAAGAACAAACATCCTGCGCCGTTCCCTGTAGCTCTGATTGAACGCATAATCTCAAGCACAAATGCAAAAATTATTCTTGATCCGTTCATGGGTTCAGGCACAACAGCAGTGGCAGCAAAGAATCTTGGCAGGGACTTTATAGGCATAGAAATTGCTCCTGAATACTGTGAAATGTCAAGAGAAAGATTATCATCATGTCCGACACGAAATACACAAAGAGAACTCTTATTGCCGCTTTAGAGAAAATCATGGCTCAAGGGTGGATTAAGAGTCACAGGAATGTGAATAATGACGGTGCAATAGGCAATACTCTTGAAGACTTGCTGGGTATTTCAGAAAATAATCTGCCCCTTCCGAATGCTGCAGAATGGGAATTAAAAACTCAAAGGAGGCATACTTCAGCTTTATTAACTTTATTTCACCTGGAGCCTTCGCCTAGAGCATTGCATATAGTTGATTATCTTTTACTGAATTACGGCTGGAGACATAAGGAAGCCGGGAGAAAATATCCTGAGAATGAAAAAAGCTTCAGACAGACTTTATGCTACAGGCAGCCTACTCTACGGGGCTTCTTTGTTGATATAGATTCTAAAAACGAGAGGATAACAGTCAATTTTGCTCCAGATAAAATAGGTAGCGAAGTAATTGACTGGAAGAACTGGCTTATTGCGAATCATAAAATAAAATATGATGAAGATTATGTACCTTATTGGGGCTTCTATGATTTATATCACAAAGCCGGAGTAAAACTGGGAAATTGTTTTTACGTAACAGCTGACGTAAAAAGAGAAGACGGCGAATATTTTTACAAGTATTCAGACATTGTCCAGCTATCAGGTTTTTCTCTTGAAAGATTCCTGATCAACATAAGGGAAAGAAATATTTTTATAGACTTCGATGCCCGCACAGGTCATAATCACGGCACAAAGTTCAGAATTATCCAGAGTGCAATCCCGTTGTTGTATGAAAATGTTACACATATTTAATTATAGTAAAAAACAAAATTCCCTCTGATTACTTAGATACTTAACAGAGGGATTAGAAATTTATTTCTTCGTGAGATTATTCTTCATGCATTACGTGAGCACATCTTGGACACAATCCATTATGATTCGCGTGTTCTGAATACTTCCAGCACCTTGGGCATTTAGTCCCCGTAACGAATCCTCCTGCAAGCTCGTAACCTGTCTCCGAATCACTGAATACCCTGGGCAGGGTCAACTCTCCTGACTCTTCAATCCATTCAAATTTCGAGACGATCGCAATGTCGGCAAGTTCATCAATGCTAAATGACTTCGCGAGCTTCTCAAGTGCCGGTGATTTCTTGACCTGAACGGCAGCTTCGAGTGATGTACCGATTGTCTTGTCAGCCCTCATTGTCTCCAGCATTCGGCTAACTGCACCCTTGAACTTCACGGCTTCCGACCAGAGATCGTTTAACTCATCATTGAGGCGTGATTTGTCCTGCTTCGGGAAATCTGACAGGAAAATGCTTTCAGGAAGTTTTGAGTCAATATTTCTCATTTCCTGCCAAATCTCTTCAGCTGTAAAACTCAGCAACGGCGCGAGCATCCTTGTCAAGCATGAAAGTATCTCCCACATTGCAGTCTGAGCACTTCGCCTTGTCAGAGAGTCAACTGCTTCAACGTAGAGTCTATCCTTGCTGATGTCAAGATAAAACGCGCTTAACTCATTGACGCAGAACGAATGAATCAGCGATACAGGCACATGGAACTCGTAGGCTTCAAATGCTTCGTAGGCCCTTGCGATAATCCTGTGAAGTCTGTCGAGAATCCACTTGTCCATTGATAAGAGCTTATCATATGGGAGAGAATTCTCCGGTTTGAAATCATGTAAATTTCCAAGCAGGAATCGTGCTGTGTTCCTGATTCTCCTGTAAGTTTCTGACAATGACTTCAGGATATTTTTTGAGATTCTAACGTCGTTTCTGTAATCAGTGGACGCTACCCAGAGCCTTAATATATCTGCTCCGAATTCATCACAGATTTCCTTGGGAGCTATAGTATTTCCCAGTGACTTCGACATCTTGCGCCCTTCGCCGTCCAACGTGAAGCCGTGAGTCAGGACTTCTTTGTAAGGAGCCTGCCCCTTGATTGCTACAGCGGTGAGCAATGACGACTGGAACCAGCCCCTATGTTGGTCGCTGCCTTCGAGATACATGTCGCAGGGCCAGTTGAGTCCGAAACGTTCATTCAAGACTGACATGTGAGAGACTCCGGAGTCAAACCAGACATCAAGGATATTACTGTCCTTCTCGACGTTGTGAGAGTTACAGTGGTCGCACTTGGCCAGGTCCCCGAATAATGACTCTAGACTCTCTCGCCACCAAATGCTTGTGCCGTCCGGTGAATCTTTGACTTTTTCGGCTAAGATTCTGATTCTGTCAGCAGTGAGTGTGAAGCCTCCGCAGTCCTTGCAGTGAATCGCAGGAACAGGAACGCCCCAGACCCTTTGACGGGAAATGCACCAGTCAGATCGAGAGCTTACCATGTTGAAGATCCTGTCATGTCCCCAGTCAGGGATCCATTTAATTGCGTGGTCGATTAAGTCAAGGGCCTTGTCCTTGAATTTTGCAACATTGATAAACCATTGGTCAGTTGCCCTGAATATAACGGGTTTCTTGCATCGCCAGCAGTGAGGGTAGCTGTGCATTAACTTGCCGAGTCCTAAGAGCCTGCCCTTTGCCTTGATGAGTTCGAGGGCTTTATTTCCGCCTTCCTCTAAGCTCATGCAGCCGACTAACGCTAAATCCTTCTCGAAATGTCCTGAATGATCGACTGAGCTGTAGACTTTCAAGCCATATCTTACGCCTGTTTCGTAGTCTTCAACGCCGTGACCCGGTGATGTATGAACGCAACCTGTTCCTGTTTCAAGCTCTACATAATCAGCAAGGACTACTAGCAATTCATGCTCATAAAATGGATGAAGGGGCTTGAGATTTTCGAGGTCAGCACCTTTCACTATCTTCACTGCTTCACCGAATGCGAGTCCTGTATTCTTTGCGACTGAGTCCTTTAATCCTTCAGCGAGGATATAAATTTTTCCGTCAACATCATAAAATCCGTAATCATATCTTGGATGAACAGCAACAGCAGCACTTGACGGCAATGTCCACGGTGTAGTTGTCCAGATTACGATTGAGACATCACGGCCTGCGAATTCCGGGAATTTGTCAGCTATCTTTGGCATAGGGTAAGCGACATAAACCGAGGGCGATTCTTCGTCCCAGTATTCGATTTCACCGGCAGCCAGGGCAGTCTGGCAGTCAGTGCACCAGTAAACGGGCTTCAATCCGCGATAGATTAGTCCCTTCTCTACCATGTCGGCAAATGCATGAAGTTCACGATGCTCAAATGCAGGGTCTAAAGTTATGTAGGGCTTGTCCCATTCTCCGAGAACTCCGAGACGCTTGAACTCTTCGCGCTGGACATCGAGATAGTGAAGCGCAGTCTCTTTACATTGCTTTCGTAATTCAACAGGGTCTACTCCAGTTCCCAATTTGGAGAGTCCGCCGTCCTTGAGTGAACGCAACTCAATCGGCAATCCGTGAGTGTCCCAGCCAGGCACGTAAGGGGTATAGCGTCCTGTCATGGTCTTTGCTTTGACGATGAAGTCCTTCAGTACCTTATTAAACGCCGTTCCAATGTGAATATCGCCGTTAGCATAAGGGGGGCCGTCGTGTAACTCGAAACGTTCAGTTGAGGCTTGTCGGGCTTCTAACGCCTTGTGATAGATGTCATGAGAGTGCCAGAACTCCAGAAAGCCCGGTTCGCGTTTTGAGAGATTTGCTCTCATAGGGAAATTAGTAACGGGTAAATTTAACGTATCTTTATAGTCTTTTGCTTCCATTAAAAAATTCTTTCCTCCTAATTTTTTCTAACAAATAAATAAAATGTTATCCTATCACAAAACAAAAAAAAATTCCCCCCAGCCTTAACGACCAGAGGAAATTTTTATGTAAACTAACCGCAACTTTTTACTTGTCGGTGAGGTCTTACTTCAATACACCTAATGCAGCATGAGCCGCAGCAATTCTCGCAACGGGAACTCTGAACGGCGAGCATGATACGTAATTGAGATTTACGCTATGACAGAACGCTATACTTGCAGGGTTACCGCCATGTTCTCCGCAAATTCCGACAGAGAGCTTCGGGTTGACACTTCGTCCCTTCTCGACTGCCATCTTAACAAGCTGTCCGGGGCCGTCACGGTCAAGTTCGGCAAACGGATTCTCTTTAAAGACTCCTTTATCGATATACTGGAACAGGAATTTATTCTCGGCATCATCGCGTGAGTAACCCAGTGTCGTCTGAGTCAGGTCATTCGTTCCGCATGAGAAGAACTGAGCGTACTCTGCTAACTGGTCAGCAACGAGGGCAGCTCTCGGAACTTCGATCATGGTGCCGACAAGGTACGAGAACTCTACGCCGGTTGATTTCTTGACTTCAGCAGCGATTCTATCGGCCATCTCACGGAAGAATTTCATCTCTGGCTTTGTGCCGACTAACGGGATCATGACTTCGGGCTTTACGCTGATTCCTGCTTTTGTGAGTTCTGCTACTGCCTCAAAGATTGCATTCATCTGCATCTCGTAAATTTCCGGGTAAATCATTCCCAGTCTGCACCCCCTGAAGCCTAACATCGGGTTATTCTCGTGGAGCTGGTGGACTTTCTCAAGGGTCTGATTCAGGACTTTTGCCTCTTCGGGTGAAGCTGTCTTGAGTGCCTCAAGGATATTCGGCTCTTTCGGTAAGAACTCGTGAAGCGGCGGGTCTAATAACCTGATAATGACGGGAAGACCTTCCATTGCCTTGAATATGCCTAAGAAGTCCTCTTTCTGCATGACCTTTAACTTTGCGAGTGCGTCTGCCCTTGCCTCTTTAGCAGAGTCTCCGCCAAGTGCAACGACTAACTTCTGCATTACCGGCAGCCTGTCAACTCCCATGAACATGTGCTCAGTTCTGCATAAGCCAATACCCTTTGCGCCGAATTCACGTGCTCTCTTTGCGTCTTCAGGGGTATCAGCATTTGCCCAGACCATTTGGGTCGCGTTCTCATCGGCCCAGTCAAGAATCTTCTTGAAGTCATCGGTGAAGGTAGCATCTACCATCTTGGCCTCGCCTGCAAGTAACTGCCCTGTAGTTCCGTCAACTGTAACCCAGTCGCCTTTCTTGAAGACCCTGTCGCCGACAACTAAAGTCTCTTTGTCAACGTCAATTGCAGCCTCTTCACAGCCGCATACTGCAGGTTTACCCATTCCGCGCGCAACGACTGCAGCGTGAGAAGTCATTCCGCCTCGTGACGTGACAACACCCTGTGAAGCAAACAATCCGTGAATGTCATCCGGGCTTGTTTCAGGTCTTGCGAGTATGGTAGGCTTGCCTGCTCTTGCCCATTCTTCGGCCTCATCCGCAGAGAACACTAACATACCTGCACCTGCTCCGGGTGAAGCGGGAAGTCCTTTGGTGATTACGTCCTGTTTTGCTGATTTGTCGACCTGACGATGAAGCAACATTTCGACCTGGTCCGGGGATACACGGGTTACTGCTGTCTTTATGTCAATGAGTCCTTCATTTACCATGTCAACAGCTACTTTGACTGCTGCGCTTGCTGTACGTTTGCCTGCTCTGGTCTGAAGCAAGAAGAGTTTACCGCGCTCAATCGTGAATTCAATATCCTGCATATCCTGATAGGTATTCTCAAGAAGTTTCGTGAGTTCGCAAAGCCTCTTGTAGTTATCAGGCATCTTTTTCTCAAGTTCAGCGATAGGCATGGGGGTTCTGATTCCTGCAACAACGTCCTCGCCCTGGGCATTCATCAGGAATTCACCGTAAAGTTTATTCTCGCCTGTTGAGGGGTTACGGGTGAAGCAGACACCTGTACCGCAGTCATCGCCGAGATTTCCAAATATCATTGCGATAACGTTTACTGCTGTGCCTAAGTTGTCATCGATCTTGTTGATTTTCCTGTAAGTTACAGCTCTGGGAATGTTCCAGCTCTTGAAGACTGCCTCGATTGCGCGTCTAAGCTGCACCCATGGGTCTGACGGGAAGTCATTGCCTGTAGCGTTCTTGTAGATTGCCTTGTATTCGACTAATAATTTTTCGAGGGACTCAGCGGGAATCTTGTAATCCTCTTTTGCGTCAGTGATTCCTGACTCAGCGCGTGCACGAGCTAATGCCTTCTCGAACAGGTCAAAGTCAACTTCATCGACAACGCTTGAGAACATCTGAATAAATCTGCGGTATGAGTCAAAAGCAAATCTCTTATTGCCTGAAGATTCAGCGAGTCCCTTTACAGTCTCGTCATTGAGGCCAAGATTCAGGATCGTTTCCATCATTCCTGGCATTGATATAGGCGCACCGGACCTTACGGATACTAGCAGGGGGTTCTTGCCGTCGTTGAAGCCTTTGCCGGTCTCTTTCTCAAGAATGGCAACGTATTTCTTAACATCGTCCCAAATAGCGTCCATGATTTTGGGGTCCTGCATGTACTTTCTGCATACTTCTGTTGTGATGACGAAACCAGCGGGAACTGGGAGACCTGACTGTGCCATCTTGCAGAGGTTCGCGCCTTTGCCTCCGAGTAATAACCTGTTGGAACTGTCGCCGTCTTTCAGGCTGTAAACGTAACGTTCACTCATGATGATAAAACCACACTCCTGATAAAAATTTGTGTTGCTTGAAAAATTTAATCTAAGCGTTAATTATAAATAATTTTGCGATAAATTCATTGCGTGATTTGACTAGAATTTGCTATTCTTCAACAGGAATTATTTCATCATTTACCAAATCAAGAGTGTAAATTGCGCCATCACTGACCCTTACGTAATAAAAGCCTAATGTAAAAATCATGTCTTCGCCGTCCACAGCATGACGAAGCATCCAGGATTCGCCGTCATCTTTCTCACCAAAGTAGCAGCTAGGTTCATAGTCTTCCCACATGATGATGTGATTCTTCCCAAATTTGCCGTTCTTCTGAAGATAATTTTTTAGGATTTCCATTGCTTTGTCCCTGGTGACTGCTTTTGTGCCGTAAACGTATTTGAGTCTTATTTCTGCAAGATAAGTTATGCGTTCCAATGTAGCTGTTGTATAAGCAGAGACTCTGTCGATGTTCTGGTCATTCATGAAGTCTTTTACTGAATTTTCGCGTCCCTTCCTGACCCATTCTTCGCGGTTTTTATCAAGGGCCTTGAAGTCTTTTACCGGCATTATGGATTTTAGTTCTTTCCATAACTCATTGAGTCTGTCATCTGCCTCACGAAAATGCTCGTCCTGTTTCTTCATTGCGAAATATTCCTTGTTTGTCAGGGCAGCCGCTGAATCCGCAAGTAATATAACAACCAATAACGCACTAACAAAACGTTTCATGATACGTAATGCCTCCTGAAATAAAATTATAATTCAACTTCATCTATTGGTCTCACAACGTCTTCAAAAGTATCGAGGACGTAAATAGCTCCGTCATTCATGCTGACGTAATAGTCATTGATTGCTGAAATATAATCCGGAAAATCTTCACCGTGTATAAAGTGCCAGCAGTCTTCGTTTTTGTTGTTCTGTTCATCATAGAGCGTCAAAATTTCTCCGCCTTCTGAGTTTGCTTCAGAGTCAGCCCCTGCAACAATGACGTTATTTCGCTGCCAGAGTCCCCGTTCTTTGAGTTCCCGTTCAAGCAATTCCTGAGCCTGCTTTTGAGTCAGCTTCTTACTCTCTGTCTTGCGTTTGGGTTCTGTTATTTGAGTCTGAGTCTGATTCTGAGTCTGAGGTTCCGGCTGAGATTCTTGTGATTCAGCTATTGGTCTTTCGGGTACGATTTCGGGTTCAGGTTCTGGTTCGTGAGTATATTTTCTCTTGATGCTTTCGAGATACTTTATTCGGCCTTCTGTAGCTTTTACGTAGGCATCGACTTTGGCAAGTTTATTATTCTCAATTAGAGTCTCTGCTACCTTGTCGAGACCTGAGTCAATCCATTCTTTGTGACGCACCTTCAAGTCATTGAAATCTTTATCGGATAAATAAATCTTTAACTCTTCAATAATCTTCGTTAATTTTTTGTCAGAGGCACGGAAGAAAGGATCTTTTTTCATGTCATAATATTCACGGTCATTGAGTGCAAACGCTGAACCGCTAAATGTTAATAAGAACATGATGATAACGACAAATTTTTTTCTCATTCTTCGTTAAAAGCCTCCCAAAATAATATAGCAATGAATATAATACAAGATATTCAAGATTTTGTGTGATTCGCGCTATAATATTTCGCATTAATTTCATGATTTTATAAATTAAATTACAAATTACAAAGGGAAGGTGTTTATTCAAATGGGGGCACGTAAACCCGAAGATACACGGAGCTTCGCATTATGTGCACACGGAGGAGCAGGTAAGACTTCATTAGCAGAGGCAATGCTCTTCGACAACGGCAACATAACCCGCATGGGTTCAGTTCAGAACGGCAATACAGTAAGCGATTTCCAATCAGAAGAACAAAAGCGCAATATCTCAATCAGCACGTCATTAATGACCCTTGAGCGTAAGGGCAAGACGTTTTATGTACTTGACGCTCCTGGCTATGCAGATTTCACGGGTGAGATGAGTGCAGCTATCAGGGTTGCAGACACAGCAGTAATTCTTGTAAGCTCGGTAGGCGGCATCGAAGTCCAGACCAGCAAAGCATGGGAGTACGCCGAACATCATAATGCTCCTGTCTCGTTCGTAATTTCTAAGATGGACAGGGAGAACGCTGATTTCGAGAAAGTTTTAGCTGACATAAAGTCCCAGTTCTCGAACAATGCCCTGCCTGTGTTCCTGCCTATTGGAGCGGGCGAAAAATTCACCGGAGTAGTTGATGTCCTCAAGGGCAAAGCATACACGTATAAGCCCGATGGTTCCGGGAAATTCACAGAAGGCGATGTTCCTGCAGACATGTCCGGAGCCTGTGAGTCAGCAAAAGAGGCGTTAATCGAAGCAGCTGTCGAAATGGATGACGCTTTAATGGAAAAATATCTGGAGGGTGAGGCAATTTCTGACTCAGACTTAGAGAGGACATTCAAGAAGGCTGTTGCGTCAAGACGAATCATGCCCGTTGCTGCGTTATCTTCCACTATGAATATTGGCGTGCCTCAATTCATGGACTTTGTAGCCGATTACTTCCCTTCACCTGTTGATATTGGTACAGTCGAGGGGGCCGAGCCTAGAGTTGATGCCCCGTTCTCAGCGTTATGCTTCAAGATTCTTGCTGATGCCTTTGTCGGTAAACTGTCATTTATTCGTGTTTACTCTGGTTCGCTTTCATCAGAAGGCAGCAACATCTACAACTTAAATCAGGGTGAAGACGAACGCATTTCTTCATTCAAGTTAATGACGGGTAAGGACGGCAGGGACGTAAAAGAAATCATAGCAGGCGACATCGTAGCAATACCCAAGTTACAGAGCGCAAGGGTTGGTCATACGTTGGCAACAAAGGGCGGTTTTGCGACTCAGTTCAAGCCGATTGAATTCCCGAAGCCTGTCTACAGTGTAGCAGTAATCGCAAAGTCAAGAGCTGACGAAGACAAACTCGGCAACGCAATTTCACGCACCCTTGAAGAAGATTGCTCGCTTACTTTCGAGAAAAATGCAGAGACCCGCGATAACGTCCTGTCAGGAATGGGAGACATGCACATTGATATAGTCCTGGCCAAGATGAAGGAACGTTACGGTGTTGAACTTGACACTAAGACTCCTCAGGTGCCTTATCGTGAGACAATCCGCAAAATGAGCGAGGCTCAGGGTAAGCACAAGAAGCAATCAGGCGGTCATGGCCAGTATGGTGATGTCTA
>JAFSQO010000285.1 GCA_017446645.1 Synergistaceae bacterium
CGTTAGAAAGGCTATCCGGAAGATTAGAGAAGCATTTATTAATATGGGCATTGATACAGGCAGAATTGACCGCGCTCAAACTGGGCAGGAATTCTACGATGCTGTAGAGAATAGTTTGGCAGAATATACACGCAAAAATGATATTCAAGACAGCATTAATAGAAGTGACAAACGTGCTTCACTGTTCTTGAACAAGTTCGGTATTCCTGGTTTACGTTACTTAGATGATGGAAGCAGAAATAAAGGCAAGGGTACTAGTAATTATGTTATCTGGGACGCTGATAGCCTGAAATTAATGGGTTTAACCGAAGATAGCGGACAAGACGCAAAGGACTACTTCACCCGCACTCAAGGTGAAAGCTATAATCAGATTATCGGCGAAACTGGAAGCGGACGGCTCGATAACTTTGAGGGGAACGCACAGCGCAGGGCTAATCTTGACTTGGCTAAACATATGGAGCGTAACGGCAACAGTGCCAGTGAAATATGGGCTATGACGGGCTGGATGCGCGGGGCTGAAGGTAAATGGCGTTATGAGATACCTGACGGAAAGTTCAACAAGCAGGGACTTCTGAAGCTAGCCAGGATAAGCAGAGAATTATTCGCACTTGACGACAAGACCATCAAAGACCCTAACTACGTCTTTACTTCAGCTGAACAGAAAGAGCATGACAGATTAGTCGATTTGTTCAGCAACGCAACTTTAGGAGATATATACAATGCTCCGGAACTCTTCAAGGCATACCCTGATATTGCTGGGATACATGTCATTATTGACGAGTTCAAGGGGGCAGACAAGAACTCTATAGCCTTCTATAACCACAATGATAATTATATTGCCTTTAACGTTAAATATCTCGGAAAAGACAGTGACGAGATAAGGGCAGTCCTTATCCATGAAATACAACATGCGATGCAGATAAGAGAAGGTTTTGCCGGCGGCGGAAATCCTGACGAAATGCTCAGTATTGCCGAAAACGGTAAAATCGATATTAACCCCTTCCTTCGCAGAAATTACGCACGAGAAGAAAGAGCCATGTATGAAGCATTGCCTAAAGAGTTAAGGGAAAAATTTAAGAAACTCAGAGAAATAGAAAAGACTGCAAGCAAAAAAGAATTCCTTGATAACCTTTTTAAAACTCTTTCCCAAAATGAAACAATCAGATACTCTAAATGGCGTAATTTACAGGAACTAGTAAGGAGTATAACGTCCAACAAAAAACTCATTACTTCTGATGAAGCATATTGGGCTTTGGCGGGTGAAGTTGAAGCCAGAAACGCTGAAGAACGCTCTTATATGAACAAGAGAGAAAGACGCAATACTCCGTTAGACAAGACCGAAGATGAAAGATACCCGCGTGAAAGACAGATTGTAGTTGACAGTTTCGGTAATCCCTACAGCCGCGAAGGTTTAGAGAGTTATAACCAGAGCCTTAATCTGCCCTTTAGCCCCGATGAGCTTACAACCGAATCAGGACGGCCTATTGATGAAGCCGGATTAAGTGAAATGCTCTTAACTCCGGACGGTTCACGGACATTAGGGAATATTGATAGTAAAACAGCCCGAATAGCTGGTATTTTGCCCGGTACAATTCAAGCAAACGTAGGAGTTTTAAGACACGCGGAACGTCAACATGGAAAGCAAATAATTAATGCTGGTTACAGTGATGTTAAAACTTTTATGCTTCACGTACTTAATAATTGGAGTGAAATCAGAGAAGGCAGTAACAATTCATTATGGCTCGTTATGCCTAAAGATGAAGGCCATGCAGGAGTTTCAGCTATACAGCTTCACCAAGATGAAGAAAACGTTTATAGAGTAAGCACATTACTATTTGCCCGTAATCGTTCTCTAAAAAATAGAAGACTACTCTTTGCAGGCCGCCCGTCCCCTGCTGCCAGCTCCGGCTCTGACATGAATTTAACGCGCGCACCCTATGATTTCTCCGGAAGGAATACGGCTAAGGGCGTTTTATCAGAAAAGCAATCTCCTGAGGAAAGTTTAAACAGCAATGTCTTAGATGTCAACAACAACGGCTTTATTACACCTGACAAGCTCGAAAGATATAATCAGGACAGCTTACATGGAACTGGGCATATTATTCTCGACAATCAGCACCAGCTCAAATATTCGGGTTCAGGCGAGGGGAGTGCAGCATACGGCTACGGCATTTACTCTACACAAAACCGCGCTATTGCTGAACATTACAGGAGATACGGCCTGACTGGCTCTACACACACTAATGAGCATTCTGAGTCTAACCGCGGCAATATCTATAAATTAGACGTTCCAGAAGATAATGAGATATTAAACTGGGACGCTAAATTATCCGAGCAGCCTGAACAGATTATGCCTGCTATCCGTGAAGCTGTTGACATGCTCAATAATCACCCTGAAAAAGGCATTGCAGCTATCTTTGCTCCAAGATTAAAGAGGGGTAAAACGGCAAGTCTTGAGCGTATAATTAAATCTTTAACAGCAAAATTTAAGGGGCATTATATAGGCTTTTACGAACAAAGGGATTTGCCTGAGTTTGAAGCTATCAGAAAACTTTTCTACGCAAAAGATAAAAATGCTGTTGATGACTTATTGGACGTTATTAATAAAATCGTCTTTGCTAAAAAATTCGACGAAAAAACGGCTACAGGCGAAAAATTATACTGGGCATTAACTGATTTATTAGGCTCAGATATAAATGCTTCGATGTATCTTAATTCACTTGGCATTCCAGGACACAGATATTTAGGCGGCATGAGCAAGGCTAAGGGTGAAAGTACTTATAATTACGTTACCTGGAACGAAGACAGGGTTAAGGTATTAGGATTAACTGAAGACAGTGATGACGATGCTAAAGAGTACTTCAGACGCACTAAGGAGAAACTGGAGCAGGCCAACCCTGATATGATTACACCTGAAAATCTTGGGGAGAATAATGAGTTAGTCTCTGACGCTATTATTGAACGATATAATCAGGCTATGCTGCACGGAACTGGGCATATTGTGCTGGGTAACAGGTTTGACTTGAGCAAAATAGGAACAGGGGAAACACATCAGGCATTTGGCTGGGGGGCATACTTAGCTCAGGCTATGGGTGTTGCGGAGACTTATAGGAAATATGGGACAAAACTTGCTTCACCGGAATTTAATATCAACGTCAAAACTAAAGACGGCAAAACCTATTCGCTGTCGAGCCGTTCTAGGCATAGTACGACTTATGCATGGAGGGGCAAGCCTGATAATTATCTCAAGCGTGTTCTTGAACGTTTAGGTGATGAAATCAGGGTTTCTCATAATATTTCACTTGATGAAGCAAAATCAAGAGTTGCAAAAGAAATTAACGCTGAACTCGAAAGATGGCGCAGTAATTTTTATATTAACGTTGACAAAGATACAATTCAGGACAATATAGAGGACAATGAAAAATGTCTTGAAGCTCTCGAAACAATTAATAGCTTTGATGTCGAAGAAAAAGAAGGGCGTTACGGCAATATTTATCGCTTTGACGGCCCTGAAAACGATGTCTTGCTTGATTATGACGAAACACTTGATAATCAGCCTGAACACGTCAAAAAGGCTATTGAGAAAATAAGGCGTTTTGTTAAATGGTGTGGACAAAATAAATATATTAGTATAAATTTTATACTAAGAGGTGAATTTTTTGAAGAATAATACATTACATAGCCATGATATTTCGGACAGAACATGGAACATAATAGAACCTCACCTGCCTAGCCGTATAGGGACAAAAAGCAGGCCTGCACAAGATAACCGTCGGTTTACGCGCTGGCGTGACGAAATGCTGCCGGAGCTGTTGGAGGAAATCAGGACATGTGGCGAACAAAAGGGTGCTAAACACGAAAATACATATAGCAATAGATTCATTTGGAATGCCAGTACGAATTATTGTTACAAGCAGTAATACCGCCGAAGAGCAATCGTAAAGAGCAGCGAAAGTATGACGAAGAAATATATGAGAATCGTTATCAAATCGAGAACACATTTCTGAAGCTGAAACGCTGGCGTGGAATAGCAACAAGATATGCCAAACAGAGTGCTTCATATGTAGCAGCAGTACAAATCTGTTGTATGGTGATTTGGTTAAATATACTTTGACGACACTATCTAAATCATAAAAGACCTTCATCGCAGCGTAAAAGCCATAATGAAATTTACTCCTTACACGCTTCTCAGCCATTCCGTCACCTCGTTGAACTATTTATCACAAAATAACAGCAACGCCTAAACTTTCAGCGAGTCTGCGGATTGTATCGCCTGATAATTTACTTATCTTCTCAATTAAAGAAAGCGGAAGGTTCATTTTTAACATGTCTCTTGCGACACGTTCATGCGCTTCCTCTATGCCCTGCCTTTTAGATTCGTCAAAAGCCTCTTTGAATATCTCGTGTATAACGTCATCCATA
>JAFSQO010000286.1 GCA_017446645.1 Synergistaceae bacterium
CCGCCCCAGTCCTGAATGTTATGAGGGGAGATTCTGCCGTCAAGTTCGATCTTTGTGTCGAGACCTCTGGCTTTAATCATGTTACGTAATTCTTGAATCTTTCTTTCTGCATAAGGTACCTGCTTCTCGCCTTTCACGAACGCATAACCGGGATTAATCAGCATCAGCAAGACAGAGTCGCACTTCTCCAGGACATAATCAAGGACACTGAGGGGAGTTGCGGGCTTCAGGGCTACACCTGCACGGACTCCGGCTGCATGGATCCTGTTTAACATTCCGTCAATGTGAGGCTGGGTTTCTGCGTGAAAAATAAGCTGCTGAACACCTATGTCCAACAGCTCATTAACAAAATAGTCCTGTTCTGTAACCATGATGTGGCAGTCGAATTCCAGACTCGTTTTTGCCCTTAACTGTCTGACAGTGTCGAGACCTAAAGGCATACTTGGGCTGAAATGTCCGTCAAGAATATCAACATGTAAAGCCTTGATACCGTTGTCTTCGAGGATTTTGACCTGGCTCTCAAGGTTACACATGTCGAGACAAATCAAAGACGGCGAGATAATGCATTTTTCGTTCCAGACTGACATTGATTTACACCGCTATGTTATTCTTTCTGATATACTCTTCGATTTGCTTTCTGGTCGGGATTGACTCGATTGCGCCTTTGCTCTGGACGCAGATACAGCCGGAAATATTCCCGTAATTCATTGCAGTTCTTATCAGGTCATTGTGAATATCTGAAATTTTCTCGACTCCTTCAAGCCTCAGCTTTGACAAGAATGCACCCCAGAATGCATCACCGCAGCCCGTTGCGTCAACAGCGTGGACTCTCTGGCCTGGAACCTGAACAGTTCCGCCGTTGAAAAATGCCTTTGCACCGTCAGCTCCGAGTGTTTCGACTATGACAGCAATGTTATAATCCTTCATGAGCTGGGGAAGAGCTGCTTCACCGCCCATCATGTCAATCTCTTCGCCGGATAACTTGAGAAGGTCAACGTACTGCAACACGTCCTTGATTGCTGCAACACAAGCGTCAACGTCATCGTTCCACATGATATTGCGGTAATTAACGTCAAAGCTGACGAGTTTGTTATGTTCTTTTGCGAGTCTCATTGCCTTTATAGTAGCATCTTTCTCCGGCTGGGCAGAAAGTGAGCAAGAACCTGCATGGACGATAATGGAGTTCTTGATGTCGTCTTCTTTAACGTCTGACTCTGAGAGCATCATGTCCGCGCCTGGTTTACGTGCAAAAGTGAAAACCCTTTCGCCGTTTGCCGAGAGAGTCACGAATGCCATAGTCGTAACTGCTTCTTTTGAGAGTTCCTTGCAGACAGCCTCGACGTTATATTTTGCAAGAGTATCCATTAGGAAATGCCCGAAATTATCTTCACCGACCTTGCAGCACATTGCGGAGTTCAGACCGTTCTTTGCTGCAGCGATTGCGACATTAGCGGGAGCTCCTCCTGCTTTCCGTATATAACTTGCTTCCTCGCTGCCTGGTATGAAATCTATTACCATTTCACCGACAGCGTAAAGATCATTCATACTGTGAGCCTCCATATTTAATTTTTGTGTATTTTCTGAATATCGAAATTATATAATAATAAATCAAATTAGCGCAAATTTTTTGCGAGGTAATCGTATAGTAAGCCAATAAATAATAATTATTATTGATAGCGCGTAAAATCTCAACAGGAATAAATTACAAAGAAAGGTGAAATATAATGCAATATAACTTTTACGGCTGGCAGAGTTCTTCAGGCGTTCATGCTATAAATAA
>JAFSQO010000287.1 GCA_017446645.1 Synergistaceae bacterium
CGTTGGCAGAAGCTCAGGTCGGCGATACTATTACTGACTCAGCAAATCCGGCAAGTGAAGCATTACCCGGCTACAAGAAGGTCAAGAGCGTAGTGTTTTGCGGATTCTATCCCGTTGAACGCGACAACTACCCGCAGTTACGTGACGCGTTAGAAAAATTGTGCCTTAATGACTCCGCCGTAACTTATGAGCCTGAAAGTTCGGAGGCATTGGGCTTTGGCTTCAGGTGCGGATTTCTTGGCCTGTTGCATATGGACGTTGTCCGCGAGAGATTGCGCGAGGAGTACAGCGTTGAACTCGTAGCTACTGCCCCTAACGTCATTTATGAGGTCGTAAAGACATCAGGTGAAATTATCGAGGCTCACAGACCCGGCGACTTCCCTGACCCTTCAGAAATTGAGGAGATTCGCGAGCCTTACATAAAGCTCTCTGTATTTGTGCCTTCAGAATTCACAGGGCGTGTAATGCAGCTGATTCAGGACAGACGAGGCACGTATAAATCAATGGACTATATAACACCCGAACGAGTCAGAATAATTTACGAGATGCCTTTATCAGAGTTCATCGTGGACTTTCACGACAAATTAAAATCTCAGACTAGGGGCTATGCTTCACTTGATTATGAGCTTGTCGGCTTAAGGGCCAGCGAGTTAGTTCGCGTTGATATTCTTGTGAACGGTGAGGCAGCCGATGCTTTCTCGTTTATCTGTCATAAAGATCAGGCGTACAACAGGGGACACGCAACAGTTACGAAGCTGAAGGAGTTAATCCCGTCGCAATTATTCGAGATTCCTATTCAGGCTTCAATAGGACGGCGCGTTATAGTCCGAGTGAATGTCAGGGCGTTGCGTAAAGACGTTCTGGCCAAGTGCTACGGCGGAGATATAACACGAAAGCGCAAATTACTCGAAAAGCAAAAAGAGGGCAAGAAAAGAATGAAGCAAATCGGCAAGGTATCAATTCCTCAAGAAGCATTCCTCGCATTCATGCAGGTAGATGGCAGCGATAACTAGCGTCCTTCCATCTCCGCCCCCTGTCAAGGGGGAGGCCGGGAGGGGGTCATACCACAAAAGCAAAGGGGGAGACCGGGAGGGGGTTTCATATATGGGAGAGTTGAAGAGTTTATATATTCACGTTCCGTTTTGTCAGGGTAAGTGCCATTATTGCTCATTCTACAGTCTTGCAGGCCATGAGGACTATATTGACTCGTGGCTTGATGCCCTTGATATTGAGGCAGCCCGTTACTATCGTGACAGCAAAATCGCATTGCGTACCCTTTACGTTGGAGGCGGAACTCCCAGCGTCTTGAGTCTTACTCAGTGGCAGAAGCTAATTCACATCATCACGAAATACTTCAGCCTTGATGAATTACAGGAAGCAACATCAGAGGCGAACCCGAACTCATTGACTCATGACCTGATAAAATTTCTCGAAGCAAATTATTTCACGCGGTTAAGTTTAGGAGTCCAAAGCCTGAACGACTCTGAGTTAAGGACTTTGGGAAGACTTCATGACTCAAGACTTGCATTAAACGCTATGGAACTTGTGAGGGCTTCAAGGCTTACTCTGAGCTGTGATTTAATCTTTGCTGTACCGGGGCAGACTCTCAGGACGTGGGCCGACTCTCTAAAGAAAGTTATTGAAGTTGCCGAGCATGTTTCGACCTATCAGCTTACCCTTGAGCCGGAGACCCCATTAGCCAGTAAGTACGACAACGAAGACCTTAACGAGTCCGGCTATAAATTCTACAGGTACGCCCAGTATTATCTGCCATTGAAGAATTTTACTCAGTACGAGATTTCAAATTTTGCGCCTGAAAAAAAAGAGTGCCTGCATAATCTTGCCTACTGGTCTCATGATGAAGTAATTGCCTTAGGGCCTTCAGCTGTGAGCTATATTAATAACGAGCGCATAAAGAATCCGTCAAGCCTGCAAGAATATTTCTATCTGGCAAAAAATAATTTTCCTGATGAATTACTGCCTCATGAAAGACTAACCCCTCATGAACGGGCGATAGAACTCGCAATCTTGAAGCTCCGGACAAAGTGGGGAATCAATCGCAGTGATTTGCTGCCTGAAGTTGAGCGTATAATCTCGCAGCTTCCTGAAGATTTATTTATCATCACACCAGAACGAATCGCGTTAAGCAAGCGTGGCATGAGACTCGGCAATTCTATCTGGTCAGAAATTATTGACTTATAGTATAATATTACTGTCCGGCTCAATGCGGCGGAGACCTGTGAATCGTGTCAGGTTGGGAACAAAGCAGCACTAAGCGGAGTTCTTCGGGTGCCATTGAATACCGGGCATTATGTTAATCAATCACCAGCCAC
>JAFSQO010000288.1 GCA_017446645.1 Synergistaceae bacterium
CCGGTTATAATCAGGGGAACGCGGTGATGTCTCAGGTCTCGCAGAATTATTACAAGCGTCCGGCGTTTGAACCTGAAGGAGAGATAAAATACTTTGATTTCTGGAGATTGTTTTATGTTGCCTTCTCACGTGCAAAGGACTTGTTAATACTCACATGCAGCGAAGACAACAAGACACCTTCAGAGTATTTTGAGGCAGCTTACAACAAACTCGATGACGCAGACGATAATCTTGACCCCGAAAAAATCACGTTAAGCGATTACAGCAATTCTGGTGCTAAAAAAATTTACTCGTTCAGCGACATTATGCTTTATGCCTCTTGTCCCCTGAAATATAAATTCATTCATGAGCTGGGATTTATCGCAGGGACTTCAAAATACGCTTTCATGGGCAGTTTAGTTCATGCAGTGATAGAAAATATTCACAGGGCAGTAATCTCTCATCAGGAAAGCAAGATAAACGAGCAAAATATTTCGGACTGGATAGAGTCAGAATATGCAACACTGTCATCAAGTGAGAAAGTTATCTTGACAAAAGCAGATTTTGACACTGTGAAAAGCCACGTAATGAGATACGTCATACTCAGGGGCAACGACTGGGGAGATATTCTCAGGACTGAAGCCGAATTGAAGCTAATGCGCGAAGATTATATTCTTGAGGGGCGAACCGATTTAATCTCTATAAGAGACGGCAAGACAGAAATCATCGACTTCAAGACAGGACGCAAGCCCAATATTAATATTACAGGCGACAGAAGCAGGCTAGAGGCCCACAGAAAACAGATAAATATTTACGCCTACATGCTCGGCAAGACTACAGGCCAGAGGGTAAGCAAAGTAAAATTATATTACACCGGTGAATTAATAAGCTCGCCGGAAATCGTATATGATTATGACAAGTCCGAAGCTGAGAAGATAATTATGCAGTTTGACTCATCAGTGAGAAAAATTATCAGTCAGGACTTCACAGAGAGAACCAGCAATCACGAAACTTGCAGAGAATGCGATTTCAGGTATTATTGCGGCAGAATATGATATTATTTCATTAAAATACTTTTCGAGGGAATATTTATTTATGAGAGAGCAGCTTAATGAATGTACTATAGAACTCATTATATTTCACAGTGAGACAAACGGCTACACTGTCATGAAGTGCAAGCATGATAACTTCAGCTCGCTGATTACTGTGATCGGCAACATGAACGAGCCAAGGGTCGGCAACACTTTTGACTTCATAGGCGAATGGAAGAAAAATCCCAAATACGGCAATCAATTTGTCTTCGAGAGTTTTGAGGAGGTTTTCCCGACTAAAGCCGAAGATATTGCGAAATACTTATCAAGCGGATTGATTAAAGGCATAGGCCCCGATTTGGCTAAGAAAATCACTGACGCCTTCGGAGATAATACGATTAACGTTATAGACAATGACCCCGATATGCTGTTAGAAGTCCGGGGAATAGGCCCTAAGAAACTCGCTCAGATAAAAGAGAACTGGGCAAAATATAGAAAGCTGCAAAACATAATGACGTTCTTAAAGGCTCATGACATAAGCACTTCACTGGCAATGAAAATCTATAATGAATACGGCGATGAAAGCATTAATGTCATGAAAGATAATCCCTACAGATTAACTGAAATAGAAGGCATAGGCTTTATCACTGCGGACGGTGCTGCACGAAAAATGGGTTTTACCCTCGAAGACAAGCGCAGACTCTGGAGCGGGATAATTTACTCATTTAAAAACTTTGAACATGAAGGACATTGCTTCGTTTATAAACCTGCTTTAATCGAGGCAGCAAGCACAATCCTCGAAGTAAGTCCCTCCCTCGTCGAGTCAGTCCTTTATGAGATGATGGACGCTGAACAGATTATACGCGATGAAGATAACGCATTGTACAGGCCCGCAATGTATCATATGGAAAAGAAAGTAGCAAGAAAGCTCAGGGATCTCGTCTTTTACGGCGAAAAAAATAATTTCACAGTCAAAAATATAATCCGGGAACTCAACGGAGGATACGTAGGTTCATATAAACTCGATAGAGACCAGATTAACGCAATACTTTCAGCCCTTAACAACAAAGTTTCAGTTATTACAGGAGGACCAGGAACCGGCAAGACCACGACAATCAGGGGCATAATTAAGGTCTACGGGAATAAAAAAATTTTACTGGCAGCTCCTACAGGACGTGCAGCAAAGAAACTTGAGGAAACTACAGGATTGAACGCTTCGACTATTCACAGGTTACTGGGATTCACTCCGGCTGGCTGCGATAAGGACGAGAATAACCCGTTAGAGGGCAGTTTGTTAATAGTTGATGAATGTTCCATGATTGACATAACCCTGATGAATCGCCTGTTGAAGGCCGTCCCCTTAGAGATGAGTTTAGTCCTTGTCGGTGACGTTGACCAGCTGCCAAGCATAGGGCCGGGCAGGGTCTTCGCGGATATTATTGACTCAGGGATAGTGAACTGCACAAGACTCACGACTCTGCACAGACAGGGGGCAGGAAGCACTATAGCAAAGAATGCTCACAGGATTA
>JAFSQO010000289.1 GCA_017446645.1 Synergistaceae bacterium
ACATCTTCGAGCGTTATGAAGATGATATACGTCTCGGGCAGATCATCGAATTTATGCTTCTCGTCCAGATGATGAGAGTCCATCATTGCTGCGTGAAATCTTGCGCGCTTTGGTGAGGCCCCTGTTGAGAGGTTCTGAATCTCTATGTCGTAGATTTTCCCCTCAGAATCCTGTGCGTAAATATCGATTATAATAGAACGATGCTGTCCCTTGAACTCTTTATGAGTGTGAGTCTCCGTGACGGTCAGGTCTTTATCGATGATGTGATTGATTATTGCCTGAACGCAGGGGATATTCTCATTAAGACATAAGGCCATGAAGCGGTCGTCCATTAACGTCAGGGTGTTCTTGTTGTCCCTGATGAATTCGTCTCTATCAACGTAATCTTTTCGCAAAGTATCACCTCCTTTTTCTTAAATTATACATGAAAATGTATGAGGTCATTATGTTGCTATGTTGTGTGATAGTTTACGCTTTGATTGTTTGAGCAATGCGCGTAACTTCGGCGATGGCTAACTCGGTTGCTTCAGCGATTTCCTCAATTGTCATTTTGCCCAACTTGAGGAGCCTGACTGCAAAGTTCTCTTTCGCATGTTGTTCACCGAGCAATTTTCCACGCTCTTCACCGCGTTTCTCGCCGCGTTTTTCTGCACGTTCTTCAACGATTTTCTCATAAGGTGCAAACCAATCGTTCATTTCTTTCATTCCTTTCTTCGTTGATTTGAAAAATTTCATCCTTTTTGAAAGCTCCGATATGAGCATTTCCTTGGGTTCCGGGCAGGTTAAGTCGTGGATTACTTTCCATGCTTCACTGCCGTCATCTTTGGCTTCACAGTTCACGTAGATGATATGCAGCCCGTCGTCGAATGGCTCATTAATGCCCCTGATGAACCTATCGATTTCATACATGACCCTATTATGCTTCAATACATCTTCGAGCGTTATGAAGATGATATACGTCTCTGGCAGATCATCGAATTTATGATTCTCGTCCAGATGATGAGAGTCCATCATTGCTGCGTGAAATCTTGCGCGCTTGGGGGAGGCCCCTGTAGAGAGGTTCTGAATCTCTATGTCGTAGATTTTCCCCTCAGAATCCTGTGCGTAAATATCGATTGTAATGGAACGATGTTGACCCTTAAACTCTTTATGAGTGTGAGTCTCCGTGACGGTCAGGTCTTTATCGATGATGTGATTGATTATTGCCTGAACGCAAGGGATATTCTCATTAAGACATAAGGCCATGAAACGGTCGTCCATTAATGTCAATGTGTTCTTGTTTTCCCTGATGAATTCGTCTCTATCAACATAATCTTTTCGCAAATTATCGCCTCCTTTTTTTTTTTTTCTAAATTATACATTTTCAATAGCAGGTGCCGCCACTAAAAAAATTTCCCTCGTTGTTGAGAAAATATCAGCGAGGGATTTATGTTATTTATGTTTGGCGAACCTTGCCCGACTCTCATGTTCTGCAAGACCAGGCTCAATTTCTCCGGCCTTCATCAGGGCATTACGGGTCATCATTGGTCCGACAAGCTCGTAAATCAACACGCTGAACAGGATTATATTCCTGATTAGTCCCCCAAGCTCTGCGCCCAGACTCTGAGCACTTACGACCATTCCCAAAGCAACACCGGCTTGAGGAAATAAAGTTATTCCCAAATATTTCTTAACATTATCGGAGCAATGCATTATGGAGCTGCTGAATAACGCCCCGAAATATTTCCCGGCACATCGAGTAAATATATACACGAGTCCCGTTAAAATTACAAACGGATATTGAAACACGCTCAACTCCAATCTTGCGCCGCTCAACACGAAAAACACTGCATAAAGGGGAGCCGACCATTTTTCAGAACGCTTCATTATGTCCGCAGAGTACTCGCTCATATTGCAGAAGACTGTACCCAGAGTCATGCACACTAAAAGCGACGAGAAGGCTATACGGATCTGGCCAATGTAAATTTCACGTGAAGAAAGCGATATTGTCATCAAGACGAATGCTATTGTCATTGAAAGCCTGTTTGTGTTCGAGAAGAATAATTTCTCAAGCCACGTCATAATCACTCCCATTAGTGCGCCTAGAATTAACGAGCAAATGATTTCGATTAACGGATTAACTGCAATAGAGACTAGATTTATGACTCCTCCTGTCATGGCCTGGGCAATGCCTATAGAGACAGCAAAGATTATTAACCCCGCAGCATCATCGAGAGCTACAATAGGGAGCAGCAAGTCCGTAACAGGTCCCTTAGCCTTGAACTGCCGTACGACCATTAACGTAGCCGCAGGTGCAGTCGCAGAAGCAATTGCCCCCAAAGTTATGGCCGCCGGAATTGGCAATAGATGCCCGCCTAGTCTGAGACTCAGGAAGATCAGGGCAATGTCTACGAGTACTGTAGCCGCAAGTGCCTGAAACGTGCCGATAAACAACGCGCTTTTACCCATTACACGAAGCTCCGAGAGACGAAACTCGCTGCCAATGTCGAACGCTATGAAGCCCAAGGCAAGACTGGATAATATATTTACTGCTGCAAGCTCTGTTGAATTTGAGAAGCCAAGATTAATTCGTCCAAGAGCGTAAGGCCCAACGAGAACACCTGCAATTAAGAAAGCCGTAACGTCAGGAAATTTGAAGCCTGAATACTTGAATGCCCTTGTCATCATAAGACCAGCAAATAATGCAAAAGCCGTTTTTAGCAATAATGCCATAGTGAAAAAAATTGTGCCTCTTTTCGTGATTTATAATCAAGTCAGGAATTATAGCACCATATGAGTTTAATTTCCCTTTTTATCTGCGATTAAAGTCTTGATTGCCTTGTAGATTTCTCCGCCTTTTTTGCTCTGGAATAATTTCACGAGGGCGTTGTTGATACCCTGTTTTGTCTTGTAGGAAGTAATTATGTTTGCTATTGCTGCCGAGTTCACCGAGTCGTTCAGGAGTTCCGAGACCTTTTGCTCTAGTTCCTTTGCTGCAGATGCAGGGGCCTGTAACTTTTGTCCTGTAGTGTTGATTATGAGTTCCAGATTTACACCGCGTTCCTTCCAGAATGACAAGAGACTGCTGAAACCGTTATCTTTCGATACTATGAAGTATTTGCATTGACTCTCGCTGTTTTCTTTGATTATGAATCCCAGATAAGACGCTAATTGAAAATCCAGTGCGTTTTTCTGGCCTGCTTTAACTTTGTAGTATTTAATCGCTGCTTCGGATTTGTTGAGCTTTATGTGAATGTCAAACGTAATTTTGTCTGCGTTCGTGCTGTAAAAGATGAAGAGTGTATTTTCCCCGTCGAGCTTCTCAATACCAGTGAGTCCTTCAGGGCCTGTGTTCTCGTAGTCAATGAAGTAATAGTTCATAATGAAAAAATTTTGCCCTGAGGGAGTTACTCAGGGTTTTTGTGTTCCATTGATGTGTCATAAACTTTGCAACAGTCACGTCCTGCCTTCTTGGCCTCGTAAAGTGCAAGGTCGCTCTCGTGAATTAATCGGTCAATTGACTTCTCGCTGCCGTCAAGTTTCTGGGCAATTCCTGCGCTTACACTCAAGGTCTTCATTGTCTGGACTCCCTGATAATAATCTAAAAGCTTTGACATGAAGGTGTTGACCTGGTCCTCAACTTCCTGAGCGGATTTTTCACCCAGCAGGACTATCATGAACTCATCGCCGCCCATTCTGGCAGCAAAACCGTCAGCAAATTCGTTCTGCAGCATTTCAGCCGTTGCAGCAAGTGCCCTGTCGCCTGCCTGATGACCGTAGTTGTCATTGACTTCTTTGAAGTGGTCGAGGTCAAAGTATATGCATGTAATGTTGGCCTCGTCAGCGTTCTCTTCAACGTACTCCTGAAGATACCAGCGTGTTGCAAGTCCCGTCAGGTAATCCTGTTGAGCCATCTCAACTATTCGCCTTTGATATTTCAGCTCCTGTGATGTTGCCCTGAGTTCGCCCTTGATCCGTGCCTGTAAAATTCTGAAGTAAAACCTCACAAGCTCAGGACTTAACGGCATTGACCATATATCATAGAGCAAAGCCAGTTGAGTCTCGTCTAAGTCTTCCGGATTTTTCGTGCAGAGTATGTATTTTGCCTCCTTGCGAATCCTCTCCGGCATCTTTCCGGTTATTATGACGTTGAGAATCTCTGAATCCTTCTGAATCTTTGCACCGCTCTTCAGTGAAAATATATTGCACGTGAGGCCGGTCATCGGTTCAGCTTCTTTGAGAATCTCAGCTAAATTATCGCTTGCTACGTAAATATTTATCTCATTCAGGTTCATTAATAATCACTGCTCCGTTTTTATAATTAAAGCGTTGGATAAAATGATAAAGCAAACCACGCAAAAATCAAATTAATTATCACAAATGGGATTAAAGTCACGAAGTTCATTAGCAATAATTTCCTCGCAAGCCTAGCCTCGAACATTCCGAAGTAATAGCCCGCATTCATTCGCAGGATTCTCGTTGCAGTTCCAAGACCGCTGCCCAGAATTAACGCGAATAGTGCCTGAGAGTTATTAAGCTCACCCGAAGCTAATGAACCTCCTGCAAGTGCAAGTGCTGCAGAGACCCGTGCAATTGAAGTCCCTGCGACTGTCCAGCCTGCCAAAGGAAGGAACGGAAAGTTGATAGTCTGGCTGAAAAATTTATTTATCACAGGAACAAGAGAATATGCAAGCGCAAAGAATATCCATGCAAGAGGCAAGGTCTTAATCAACTTGTGAAGCAATGAGTGCTTGTGTTCGTGATGAGCCTTAGCTGTGGAGATTTCTACGTCAGATTTATTTTCTTTCTCTTTCGGCAAAAATATGAACGCTGTAATAAATCTTCCCGCTGCTATGACCAGCTGAGAGACCGCGAAGAGTGCCCCTGCCCTGCCTGCCATGCTGAGTGCAAGTGCAAAAGTTGCCGGCCAGCGTTTCAGATACGAAGGGAGTGAAAGCATTAACACTGACCAGATCGTTTGCTTTTCTGTGATTTGCTGTTTTTCGAGGGCTGAGGAGATTATCCCTGCTCCCGTCTTTGACGAGGCAAAGCTGACACTGAGAGCCAGAGCCGTTACAGGGTTAATAGAACGTGGAATGAATTTCTTCATGATTAACTCTGCGATCCTGAGCCTCATGATTATCTCGCCCAGTACAAGACCTAGAACTATTTCAAGAGTCAAAGTGAGTTCGCCAGCTAAGAGTCCTTGATGATTCATATTTATTCACCGCCATAGTAATATTATTGATAGATAGTTATTGATGTCCTCAAGGGCTTTATCGTCCTCGTAGATTCTCTCCAGCTCCGGAACACCTGCATGATCAATGCGTATAATTTTCCTGAATGAACCTGACTGCCTGATTATGCTTTGAATGTCATGACAAGCACTTGGCTTATAAATTGCAGCTGAGTCCGCAAGCTCCAGCATTCTCTGAATCTTCAGTGAGTCAGCTGTTCCCGGAATGATTGCGAGAGCCTCGTCTGACATTGCCAGAAATCTCTTCGCGCATGATGCAGCCAATGAGTGGGCCGATATTCCAGGTATGAATCTGCATTCAAGATTCACGTCAAGTTTTCGCAGTGAGTCAAGCAGGTATGCGCCTGTCGAGTAAAGCATGGAGTCGCCGATAACAGGGAAAAATATTTTGCCGGACTCTTCTATCTTGGTGAGAAGATTCTCTAGCTGCGTTAAAATTATTTCGTCACGCCTTAACGAGTCATGAATCATGGGGAATAAAATTTTCACGATTCCAGACTCCTTTTCGGGTAAGTGGTGCAAGATAATTTTCTCCGCCAATCCCTGCGAATTTTCATGAGAACGCGGGACTATGATTAAGTCTGCTTCTCTAGCTGCATTGAGGGCTTCAAGAGTAATGAGTTCAGGGCTGCCCGGGCCGAGACCTGCTATTATTAGTAAATTTTTCATGATACAGCTATAATATCACAATTAGGATTCAAGCAAAGAACTAAAAAGGGAGGATAAGAAGCTATGCTGTTGATACTTTCATTTGTAGGCGTTACATTTTTTCTTATCGGCCTTTATCAATGGGCACAAAGCGGAGCAAGTATCTGGAGAATATTTTCAATTAAGAGACATGAGCGTGAAGACGGCTTAACCCGTGAAGAACGCACAGAAGCAGAACGTGAGGTCAGGCAGCTCGAACAGTCAGCAGACAGGGCACTGGGGACAAGTTTCAGAATTCTGGCAGTCCTCGCTGTGTTGACATGGCTGGTACTTGGCTTAACTATGATCCTCGACATGTTCAATATTGACTGGACGGGCACACTTTCAGCAAGGGCACGTTCATACTGGGCGGCACCAGGAGTAATTTCGCAAAATAATAACTCTCAGGGACGCAATGACATGCTCAGGAACTTAGGCAGTAATCTTAGGAGATAATTAAGATAATAATTATGGTAAGGAGTGATTTAACCTGATTAAGTTAATGGTCTTTGATCACGACATGACAATAGTAGACTCAAGTTATGCAATCATGGCGGGCTTCAATTACGTTGCAAGACACGAAGGACTGCCTGAAGTTTCGCATGACTTGACAATGAAGTATATAGCGACTCCGATTCCGACTTTCTGCGAGGGTCTGCTCGGTGAATACCGTCCTGAATGGGTGAAATTATACAGGTCGTGCAGTGAAAAGTACGAACGCGAATTAATAAAGCCTTTCGAGGACACAATCCCGACCCTGATAAAGCTTCGTGAAATGGGAATTAAGCTAGCAGTGATTTCTAACCGCGAATACCCCCAGAAAGTTCTTGAGCGCACAGGACTCTATAAGTACTTTGACGTTGCTGTCGGAGCCTTAGAACCTTATGGCAAGCTGGAGTACAAGCCTAACCCTGCAATGATGAATGCCCTGCTGGCTCACCTGAATATCAGCCCCGAAGACACTGTCTATATCGGAGACGCAGATATCGATGTGTTATTTGCCGAAGCTTCAGGAGTCCGTCCCATTGGAATAAGTAAGGGCAATTTCAGCCGTGAAGAGTTCCGTCTGTTGGGAGTATGGAAGAGTATTGACTCACTCAGCGAGCTTATAGACATAGCGAATCAAGATAATCTCAATGCAGTTCACTAACGGATTAATGCACGAACTTGGCCCGCTTGCTGCTTACGGTGAATACACTGACGAAGTTCACACAAAAAGCTCTAAGAAGGTTTTCGTCCCCGTCAATCACTTAGGCAGCGAGTTAAGCCCCTACTTATTACAGCACGCAAATAACCCCGTCGGCTGGTATGCATGGGGTTCAGAAGCATTCGAGACGGCACGCAGGGAGGATAAACCCGTGTTTCTCTCAATTGGTTACTCGTCATGTCACTGGTGCCACATCATGGAGCGCGATTGCTTTAACGACATAGAAGTCGCCGGAATGATTAACGATACCTGTATACCCGTCAAAGTCGACCGGGAAGAACGCCCGGACCTCGATGACTTATACATGGAAGTCTGCAGGATCCAAAACGGAAGTGCAGGGTGGCCGCTGAATATATTCATGACCCCAGAGGGTAAGCCTTTCTTCTGTACTACATGGCTGCCAAAGAGGACACGGGGCCAAATGCCGGGGATGACTGAGATATTGCCGAGAATCAAATGGCTCTGGCTAATGCAGCGTGAGGATGTTGAACGCTCTGCAAATGACTTATATGATTTAGTGAAGGAAAAATTCAGTATATTATCCGGCAGCAAG
>JAFSQO010000290.1 GCA_017446645.1 Synergistaceae bacterium
AGGGCTAACTTGGCAACAGGTTACAGCAATTTCAGAGAAGCTTCACCAATTCCTGTAGTAGTCGCTAATGTCAGCAATGGCAACGCAGAGAATAATCCGTTAAGATTCGATATGTTAATCAAAAACGGCTCTGAAGTCGTCAAGCGCACCAAATTCAACTGGGACGCTCAACAGGACATGACTCAGGATATAGGCAACTTCTTCATGATGACGCAATTCAACAGCTCGGCACCCGTTTACACCCTCGAAACCCGCATTACTAACAGGACGGGGACACGCTATGAACTCTATCGATATGACCAAATAGGCTCGCAGTCAAACCCTAATCGAAACGGCTATGTCTCTATTATTCCTGATTACTGGAAATATGATTTAACACCGGACTTATACGGGACATTACCGGCTTACTTCAGGCTCGACGCTCACAGCCAGATAGCTCCGGGACTCGTTACTGTCTATAAAAACAACGTAGGCGAGGGCTACAGCACACTTGACACGAATAATGATACGAGTGAATCATTCAGGCTTTACGAGTATGCTTCGACCACTCCCAAAAATCTCACGCTGAACTATAAGCGCATTGCAGGCATGACAGCTAACCCAAGTATCACAAGAAATCTTTCAGGGGGCAGAGTCAGGCTTCAGACTTTCGAGATGGAATTTGCAGACAAGATAGCCAACAACTACAACACCGAGAACGAACTCAAGAACTTACTCGGCAAAACTCCTGCCATGATCAGCTATAGTGATGCTGCTGATGTTGAACCTGTCGAGGTATATATCAACAGCTCTGCAATCGACGCATTCAAAATTGACAAAGACGCTATAGAGACACTTACAGCAAACATAAATATCAGGACTGCTGCTGATTCTGACGATGAAACAGAAGAAGAGGAAGAAGGCCCGACAAAGATCGCGTTGTTACCTGTGTCTATTAGATTTATAGTGTCAAGGCAGAACTCGTTAATCCGCAATCACTGGGACGAACTCGAACAGGCTGCTAATTCCGAAGCAGTATTTAACACCTTTGCGAAATACGGCACAGTCTGGGTAAGGTCTGAATCAGCGCGGGAAATGGACACGAATTTATTCACCGCCATCAACAATACAACACTCAGGGGCTATGACTCTGAGAATGTCAGTGCTGTAGAGTGCGTAAATGCCTTCACTGAGAGCAATGATTTATATCTTGACTTTATCGCATTACTGGCTGACGGCAAGAGCATTCGTGAAAACAAAACAGCTTACGTAGCAACCTTCAAAGACGATGACGTGCCCTATATCTTAATCGGTGACGGAACAGAAGGCGATGGCTGGCACCTGCAATTTTATATCGCAAGGACAGGAGAAAATCCTGAAGCTGACTTGCCCGAAAGTCAAGACCAACAAGGCAATAATAAAACTCAATCCGATGACCAGAAGGGCGAGGTCGGAAACTCAAGCGGCGGCGGAGGAGGCTGTAACGCTGGCTTCGGCTTGCTGGCTATGAGCGTTTTGTGTTTTGTGATTACTGGCAGAAAATAATTTTTGTCCCCCTGACATAATATCGGGGGGATTTTTTTTTTATGCAAGTATCCTGAATTTCTGACCGGCTGGGAGTTCGGGAACCTTTGCGAGTTCTTTCACCGGCTCTAAGTCTGCGAAGTTATTGTTGATGTTATGCCCGATTGACTTTGCACACTGGATTACGTCACTGACTACTGCGCTTGCTGTCGGAAGTTTGCCCGCGCCTCTTCCGTAGAACATAAGATTGTCAACCTGAGTGCCCGTTACCATAATGCCATTAAATACGTCATTCACACCATATAACGGGCTTGTGCTGGGAACTAAGAACGGTGCTGTCAGGATATAGCCGTCCTGATAAACGCCGAGCAGCTTGATCGACATGTTTTGCCTTTCAGCGTCTATCATATCCTGCTGAGTTATATTCGTAATGCCCTCGCAGTGTACTTGCTCATACGAGAATTTTTTGCCAGTAACGAGTGATGCAAGTATCGCTATCTTTCTCGCTGTGTCATGGCCCTCAACGTCTGCTGCAGGGTTGCGTTCTGCAAAACCTTTTTCCTGAGCTTCTTTTAATGCTGTGTCGAAATCTTTTCCGGCTTTCATGTTAGTTAAAATGTAATTACATGTTCCGTTCAAA
>JAFSQO010000291.1 GCA_017446645.1 Synergistaceae bacterium
GCCTCGACTAAAACTTTTCGCCTGTTGTTTGCAAGCGAGGCCGGAAAACAGTCCCTGCTGACTGCCACAATTCCGACTTTGATCTGCGGTACGTTATTCATGAACAATAAACCCTCCTCAATTTTGTTCAATCAATATCTGATGCTGTATCTATGTTTTTACCCGTAAGCCCGACAAATGAGCCTTCGGGACAGCCGCCTTCAGGGTGAGCAATGAGCCATTTGTTTACGTGAGTCAACAGCTTGTCTTCGGGAGTCAATATTTCTGCCTTAGTGCTTAATGACTCGTTCGTTCCTCTTGGGAGTACGACAGCGACTCTGAAACCTTCATTCTTGACATGACAGGGTGCGTAGTGAAGTGAAGTTGCGTAAATTTCAACAGCAGTACCCGCCGGAACCAGAAACGCTTTTACATGTGACGTATCAAGAGAAAAGTCATCATTAACTTCTTCCTTCTTGGCAAGTAAAAGAATAACATCATCAGCAGCTATGTTAATTTCAGAATCCCTGTGATATTCCAGAGCATTTAACTTCGTGTTATGTCCGTTGCAGTAGCCTATTTCTATTGGCATACGTCCATAAATATTTGCTTCGAGAATTTTAGCAGCGTCAAGGGTTTCTAATTTTTTATCAGACGCTACATAAACAGTATCACTATCAGGACACGGAGTAGAAGCTTTCAGGACCGAGATTAATTCGCCGAAGTCATAGCCATCTATGACTCTGCCGTATGGTCTGAATTCGCTGTCTTTAACACTGTATAATTTCATAAATTAACACCTCATCTCATTGAGCCGAAATTGTCTCAAAAACCTTTTTCATTGCAGGATAAATCATCTTGAACTGCTGATAAAGGGCCTCATACTTTTTTACGAGTTCTGGGTCAGGTTCTTCAGATTTAGCGACTTTAACAATAGCTTGTGCAGCCTCATTAACGGTCTTATATTCTCCGCAGGCAACCATAGCAAGCATAGCCGCTCCCATGCCTGGCCCTTCTTCGGAAACAGGGACATCGACTCTTATGTTAAGAATATTAGCTGTCAATTTCCGCCATAGAGGACTCTTAGCACCTCCGCCGCAAATCATTGAACTTGCGAGGACTATCCCAGTTTTCTTTGCAAATTCGTACATGTCTCTGACGGCAAAGCTGACACCTTCAAGGACTGCCTGAGTAATATCTGAGCGTGAAGTGTCCATAGTAAGACCTGTAAATGTGCCTCGTGCTGAAGGGTCATTCCAAGGAGAACGTTCGCCCATTAAGTAAGGCAGAAAGAAGACATGATTTTCTCCAAGAGTGTGAATTTTGCCCTGTTCCGCTGAATAATCATTCGTGTGCAGAATATCTTCAAGCCACCATTTATTACATGAAGCAGCCGATAACATACAGCCCATTAAGTGATAATGTCCGTCAGCATGAGCAAAAGAGTGAAGGGCGTTATTCTCATCAATTCTGAAAGAGTCAGATGATATGAAAATAGTTCCGCTTGTTCCCAGTGATATATTACAGCGTCCGTTGCCTACTGTTCC
>JAFSQO010000030.1 GCA_017446645.1 Synergistaceae bacterium
GCGCTTCTCTTGAAAGTTTCATAGCGGACGGCTGTAGTTCTCTTGACTTCACGGACTTTGAGGGCTGTGATTCTCTCCGTGAAATCAGCATCAAGGGGACTGGTACGACTTCGCTTAATTTGTCGGGAATGAGTCAGCTTGAAAGTCTCAATGCAGGCTCCTGCGGTTCACTCACGAGCTTAGACCTTAGCGGCTGTAATTCTCTTCACGAGCTTGACATTTCGGGCTGTAGTCTGGGTGATAATGCTATCTTCAGGGACTGTGTTAAACTTGAGAGGCTCTTATGTCACGGAAATAGATTCACGTATCTTGACTTAGGGAATTTTGAAACACTTAATTACGTTGATTGCGGTTTTCAGGTTGCGTCAGGCTTTGAGACCGGTAACAGCGTCAATCTCTCAGAGTTCGTGAATAACATGACGAAAAACATTTCTGATGTCAGGGGCTATGACGAAAAAGGCAATGTGTCAGGAGCAAAGAGCTATTCAGTTGAGACGGGCATTGCTGAATTCGGGAGCGTCCCGGTTTCAGTGAGCTATAAATATGATACGGGCTTTGGAACTGATTCGGGGAATTTGTTGATGAGTGTATTATTGACTGAGGGTAAAGTCAGTAACAACAACAACGAGGACAATAACGACATTGAATACAGCGACCCTGACAGTGATAATGAAAATCACGAAGACGACAACAATCAGGACAATAACGAGCCTGAAGATAACAATCAAGGCAATGATGAACCTGACGACAAGGACGAAGACGAAGACCCCAGCAATAATATTTTGGCTGCTGCTTCGGGAAGCTGTAATTCAGGTCTTGGATTTATGGGGCTTGCGGTGATGTTATTTGCTTTGAGAAGGAGACGTTCATAAAATCTCTTTCATGTCATCATGAGAGGTTTGTGTTATTTGTGTTATCATGAACTCACAATAACACGAAGGAGAATGATACTTAATGAACGTTATGATAATCGGCGGAGGAGGACGCGAACACGTCATCGCAAAATACATTGCCGGTAATCCAAAAATTGAAAAGTTATACGCACTGCCGGGCAACGGGGGAATCTCTCAGCTCGCGGAGTGCGTGAAAATTTCTGCTGAAGACATTGACGGGATAGTTGACTTCGCGAAGACTCGCGCAATCGACTTTGCCATTGTTGCACCTGATGACCCGTTAGCTCTCGGAGCAGTTGACAGACTCGAATCAATCGGCGTTAAGTGTTTTGGCCCGGACCAGAAGGCAGCGATGATTGAGAGCAGCAAAGTTTTCGCTAAGGAGTTAATGACCCGCTACAATATTCCTACAGCTCAGTATAAAATCTTCACTGACGTTGACGCAGCGTTGAGTCATGCAGCTTTGTCTGATTGTCCGATAGTGATTAAGGCCGACGGTCTAGCGAAGGGCAAGGGCGTTACTGTGGCGGAGAATTTCAAGCAGGCTCGTGACGCAATAATCTCCTGCATGAAGGATAAAGCATTCGGTTCAAGCGGCGAGAAAATTTTAATCGAAGAATGTTTAACTGGCCCGGAAGTTACGGTTTTGGCTTTCACTGACGGAAAAGTTATAGTGCCTATGCTCTCATCAATGGATCACAAGAGAGCCTACGATGGCAACAAAGGCCCTAATACCGGCGGAATGGGAGTAGCTGCTCCAAATAAATATTACACTCCTGAAATTGCAAGCGAGTGCATGACAAAAATTTTTCTCCCGACTATTAACGCAATGAAATCAGAAGGGCGGGTCTTTAAAGGCTGTCTGTATTTCGGATTAATGCTAACGAAGGAAGGCCCGAAGGTAATCGAATACAATTGCAGATTCGGGGATCCTGAGGCCGAAGCGGTCCTGCCTTTGCTTGAGAGCGATTTGTTTGAGATTATGCTTGCTGTTCGGGACGAGAGACTCTCAGATATTGACGTGAGATTCAAAGATGCTGCGTCATGCTGTGTCATTCTTGCGTCGGGAGGTTATCCAGGCTCTTACCTGACAGGCTACGAAATTGATTTTGGAAATGTTGGCGAGCTTGAAGGCGTTGAAGTCTTTCACTCAGGAACGAAGCGTGAAGGCGATAAATATTTCACGTCAGGCGGAAGGGTATTAGCAGTCAATGCCGTTGCGAATGATTTCACTAGTGCTCGTGAGAAAGCATACGAGGCTGTCAAGTGCATTAACTTCGAGACAATGCGTTACAGGACTGATATAGGGGCGAATTAATTTCTCATGGTACACAGACTATACACAGAACGCAAAGACAAAAATAATTTCGAGACCCTCTCACTGTTGGGCGAACTGAAAAATATTCACGGCAACGAAAATCTTTCAGGCTTGAGAATCTTGAATCGTTATGACATTCAGGGACTTGATGACGAAAATTTAGAGTCCTGCAAGTTCTTAATATTCGCCGAGAGTTTTACCGATAACGTGATTTACTCTTTACCCGATGACGAATGCAAAATCTTAGCGGTCGAGTACTTACCGGGCCAATATGACGCAAGAGCCGATGCTGCGGAGACATGCGCGAGTCTTTTATTAGGTTTCAGGCCAATCATCAGGACAGCAAGAATCTATTTGCTTTACGGTGAAGTGAATAATCTTGAGGCAATCAAGAAATTCCTGATTAACCCGGTCGAGTCACGCGAAGCACAGCTCACTGAATATGACTCGCTTGACATGAATTACTCAAGACCCGATGACGTGAAAAGCATTCATGATTATGACTCACTCAAGAATCTCGCGATGAGTCACGAAGACTTAGAGTGCTGCAAAAAATATTTTGAGTCAGAAAACAGAGAGCCGACTCAGACAGAAATTAAAGTCCTTGACACTTACTGGTCGGATCATTGCAGACACACTACATTCTTAACACGCATTAATAACGCGGAAATTCACGACCATGCAGTCCTTGACGCTTACCAAAAATATTTGGGTATTCGTGAGGAACTTCACTACTCAAGCGACAAGCCCGTGACTCTAATGGACTTGGCCACAATCGGAGCAAAATATCTCAAGGCAAAGAATTCGCTTCCTGACATTGTAGAATCAGAAGAGAATAACGCCTGCACAGTCAGAATAAACGTAAACGGCGAATCATGGCTATTACTCTTCAAGAACGAAACTCACAATCACCCTACAGAGATCGAGCCTTTCGGAGGAGCTGCAACTTGTATCGGCGGAGCAATTCGCGATCCACTCTCTGGCCGTGCATATGTCTATCAGGCAATGAGGGTTACAGGAGCGGCAAATCCCTTCACTCAGACTTTGGCGGGAAAACTTTCACAGCGTGCTATAATCACGAAAGCTGCTGCGGGCTATAGCTCATACGGAAATCAAATCGGAATTCCAACCGGACTCGTTACGGAAATTTATCACGAAGGCTACAGGGCAAAACGTCTCGAAGTCGGAGCAGTCATTGCTGCTGTTCGTGAAGATAACGTTATTCGGGAAAGGCCAAGCAACGGCGATTACGTGCTCTTACTCGGCGGCAGAACAGGCCGTGACGGAATAGGCGGTGCTACAGGTTCAAGCGTCTCACATAATGCAGGCTCGCTTGAGACATGCGGTGCTGAAGTCCAGAAAGGTAACGCTCCTGAAGAAAGAAAATTGCAGAGGTTATTTCGCAATCATGAATTCACTCGCCTCATCAAGAAATGCAACGACTTCGGGGCAGGCGGAGTCAGTGTCGCAGTCGGTGAACTTGCAGATGGTCTCGATATAGATTTGGACTCAGTGCCATTGAAGTACGCAGGACTTGACGGTACAGAAATTGCAGTGAGCGAATCACAGGAACGTATGGCAATAGTAATCTCGCCGGAGAATCTGGAACGAGTGGAGGCTCTTGCTTTGAGTGAGGACGTTCAGGCAACAGTTATTGCACGAGTAAATGACTCAGGACGAATGCGAATGACCTGGCGGAATCATGAGATAGTTAATCTTTCCAGAGAGTTCATCAACAGCAACGGAGCTTCAAGGCACACTGACGTAAAGATTAATGCTCACGATTTGCGAAAAGTTCCTGCTATTTATAATGGAAACTTCAGGAAAAAATTATTTGACTCACTCAGAGACCTTAACGTTTGCTCACAAAGGGGCTTGTCAGAGAGATTTGACTCAACCGTCGGAGCACACAGCGTCTTAATGCCGTTTGGCGGGAAATTCCAGAGGACTCCTGCTCAGGCAATGGCGGCAAAGATTCCGGTTTACAGCGGCGACACTGACACTTGTTCGTTAATGGCATTTGGCTTTGACCCGTATATTTCGGAGCTATCAACTTTTGACGGAGCATATTTAGCAGTCCTTGAGTCACTCTGCAAAATAATTGCTTCAGGAGGAGATTTGACTCACTGCTGGCTGACTCTTCAGGAATACTTCGGCAAGCCCGGCGATAATCCCGAAAGATGGGGACTCGTGTTTGGCGCGTTGCTGGGAGCATTGAAGGCACAACTTGATTTCAACGTTGCAGCAATCGGAGGCAAGGACTCGATGAGTGGTTCATTCATGACACAAGACGGGGAAAATTTGGACGTTCCGCCGACGTTAATCTCTTTTGCTGTGTCAGTGAGTCATGTTGACTCTATTATCTCGCCTGAATTCAAGCGTGCGGGTTCTCGCGTGATTCTCCTTGAGCCTGAATATAATTCCCGCGGGATTCCTGAAGCTGACACTGTGAAAAAAATATTTGCCCTGATTAATGAGCTTAATTCCCGCAAAAAAATTCTATCGTGTTATGTTCCAACGTCTGGAGGAATCCTGCCTGCTGTCTTCAAAATGTGCCTTGGTAACGGTCTCGGCTTTGAGTTTTCTGACTCAGTGAATCTTGACGATGACAGAAGAGCGAAGTTCATCATTGAGCTTGCTGACAACGAGTGCGGTGATTACCCTGTGCTTGGCCAAGTCATAGAGGCTCCGGAGATAATTTACTCAGGTGAACGGGTCAATCTTCACGAAGCCGAAGAAGTTTATGACTCACCGCTTGAAAATATTTTCCCGAACGAAATAAAAGAGTCTGCGAAAATTCCTGACGTAAAAGCAGACTCAGCACCTCAACGGGTCTTTTACTCGCGAGAAGCAAAGGCATCACCGCAATTTTTAATTCCTGTCTTTGCCGGAACCAACTGCGAGTACGAGACAGCTGAGGCAATTAATCGTGCAGGAGGAAGTGCAAAAATCTTTGTAGTGAAGACCTTGACACCTGACTTGATGAAGGAGTCTGCGAGAGATTTTGCGAAATTGCTCAACGAGTCACAGGCTCTTGTAATCCCCGGAGGTTTTTCCAACGGTGACGAACCAGACGGCTCCGGGAAATTCATAGCGATCTTTCTGCGAAGTCCTGAAGTCCGCGAGGCTCTTGAAAACTTAATCGATAACCGCGAAGGTCTAGTGTGTGGAATTTGCAACGGCTTTCAGGCTTTGGTCAAGACGGGACTGCTGCCTTTCGGAAAGTTCACGGCTCCTGAAGACTTAGCTGCGACATTGACGTTTAACCGTATTGGCCGCCACCAGTCGAGGATAATTCGTGCAAAAGTAATTGCTAACGACTCGCCCTGGCTGAGAAGGACAAGGGTTAATGACGTGTACTCTATACCCATCTCACACGGCGAAGGGAGATTCATTTGCAGCGAAGAGTTATTTGTATCGCTAGTGAAGTCAGGCCAAGTTGCAGCCCAGTACGTTGATATGAATGACAACGCTTCAATGGAGACGCAATATAATCCTTCAGGTTCGTGCTTTGCTGTTGAGTGCGTAACTTCACCGGACGGCAGGATTTTAGGACGCATGGGGCATGTTGAGCGTGTCGGAAGTAATTTATATCGGAACGTTCCGGGCAATTACTACACGGGATTTTTTGAGTCGGCTTGTGATTACTTCAAGGCAGCGTTTTAATCTGTAAAATATTTCTCTGCAGGGGTGATTACAGAATTTGCTCCTGCAGGCAAATACACCTAAGAAAGCGTTTTAGTCTGTTATACTAATCTAATCAATAAGGAGACAGAGTAATGGCAAAAATAAAATTTAACCTGAATTTCGGCGGAGAACAAATACGCACCCACACACTTGTTCAGAACATCGTTAACCGTCCAGATGACTTGCATTACATTTACGACCAGCTTGATTTAAGCAGGTAGGAATTCGACTTTTAGCTTCATGCCCATAGCATCAGCGAGACGTTTAAGTGTCCGAATGGAGGGGTTAGCGTTGCCGTTTTCGAGTTTACTGATGTCAGGTTGGGTGATGCCAGTTTTCTCAGAAAGTTGTTTCTGAGTGAGACCTGAGTATTTGCGAGCGTTAATAAATGCTTGAATGATAGCGTCCTCGATTTCAAGAGCTTCATATTCTCTTCTGAATTCTGGGTCTTTCATTTGTTCGTTAAGGAAGTCTTTGAATTTAGTTTCCATTGTTTTTGTTCCTCCTGTGAGTATAATCGTCTCTATAACGTTTAGCCTTTTCAATTTCTGAGCGAGGTGTCTTCTGAGTTTTCTTAATGAAGCCATTTGTAAGGATTGCTGTATGACCGATAAAGAAGAAATACAGTACACGTGAAATATTAGAGCTGAAAGTAACTCTAAGTTCAAATATACCGTCCTCAAGATGTTTAGAGAAAGGTTCTCGAAGTTCAGTACCGTTTTTCTCAAGCCTTGAGATGGCACGAGCAATCTTAGCTCTCATTTTGGGGTCAAGGTTTGTGAGAAAATCCTTAACAGGTTCTTCGCCGTTTTCCTTTCTGTAAAAAATGACTTCAAAATCTTGCAAAATATCCTCCTACATTTTTGAATATAATTATATATGATTAAACATATATAATCCAGACTGCATTTTGAAGAAAAGAAGTGAATAAAAAAAATCTTTATGTGATAACTGTAGAGATTGAACTTTGTTACCATGCTCAAGATTAAAAAGGCATTTGTTGAGCAGAC
>JAFSQO010000292.1 GCA_017446645.1 Synergistaceae bacterium
CCACATAACGGAGGTAAAGGCGAAGAGGACAAAATTAACGAGTTACGAAGCATAATTAATGAGCTTGACCTAAGCAACAAAGCAAAGATTCACATTGAGCGCGTCAATGACTCAAAATCACCGACAGGCAGCAGACCGTCATTATTTCTTGAGTATCCCGGAAAAAAATCTCGGAGATTGTGCATTCTGACTCACATTGACATAGTCCCCGAAGGCGATTTGTCTTTGTGGAGCGTTGACCCGTTTAACCCAGTCATAAAAGGCTCAAGGCTTTACGGTCGAGGAGTCAGCGATAACGGAACTTGTCTCGTTTCGTCTCTTTACGCGTTGAAGTCATTAATTGACTCCGGAGTCGAACCTGAATACTCGATTTTGCTTGCCTTTGTCTCAGACGAAGAGATGGGAAGCCATTACGGACTCGAACCTTTAATGGAGCGCAATTTATTCAGAGCTGATGATCTTGTTATCGTCCCTGACAGCGGCAATGATTCAGGGGACTTTATCGAAGTTGCAGAGAAGGCCATGCTCAAACTTGCATTCACAGTAACGGGCAAGCAGGTTCATGCGTCACTGCCTCACACCGGACTCAACGCCTGCAGAGTAGCTAATATGCTGGCCTACGAAGTTGACGAAGCCCTGCATAAAGCCTTCCCGGAAGAGAATAACATGTTTGACCCGCCGTTCTCTACTTTTGAGCCTACGAGGAGATTTGCGAATGTCTCAGCCGTTAATATAGTACCAGGCCGTGAGAGATTTGATTTTGACTGCAGAGTTCTCCCTGAAATTTCTCTCGATGAAGCAATTAATATAGTGAAAAAGATTTGCCGCGATATAGAGATCAAGACCGGCGCAAAGATTGAGCTTGAAGTTGACAGGACAGACGCAGCACAACCAACGAGTCCTGATTCTGAAGCAGCAAGGTTACTCGTGAAATCGATTCGTGAAGTCCTTAATGTTGAGCCTGTTACCGGAGGAGTAGGAGGCGGGACGTTTGCAGCATTATTCAGGCGCAAAAATATCCCTGCAGTAGTCTGGAGTCAGGAGTGCGGAGGAGTTGCTCATCAGCCCGATGAGTTCACGGAAATAGATTATATCGTGAATAATGCCAAAGTGTTTGCCCTAATGATGGCCGGAGAGTAATTTAACTCAGAAATTTCACACGCAGCAAAATACGCAATTTTCATGATAAATACTTGACTGATACAAATTGCAAAAATTTTCATGTTATAATCAAGCTCAAATTTTTTTTATTGGAGGTATTAGCAATGACCGAAAAGAAAGGAACTTTACAGGTAATACTAGGAGCTGCCTTCCTTATGGCAACATCTGCTATAGGCCCTGGCTTTCTTACTCAGACAACCGTGTTCACCCAGCAGCTTTTGGCTTCTGCTGCATTCGCCATTCTTATTACTATCATAGTTACAGCGATAGTCCAGCTTAATATCTGGAGCATAATCTGTGTATCCGGACTTCGTGCTCAGGACGTGGCAAATAAAGTTGTTCCCGGTCTTGGGTATTTCCTGGCCTTTGCCGTAGCTCTTGGCGGCCTGGCTTTCAATATCGGAAACGTCGGCGGGGCTGCATTAGGTCTCAACACTGTCTTTGGTATCCCAAATAGTTACGGTGCTGCAATTAGTGCTGCCATAGCTATATTTATATTCCTGAACAAAGATTTGGGAAAGGCTATGGACTACTTTACCCAGCTTTTGGGAGTCCTCATGATTGCCCTGATGCTCTATGTAGCTATACAGTCTGCGCCTCCTGTTGCATTGGCTGCAAAAGAAACCGTAATGCCTACTACGATTAACTGGACAGTTATTTTAACTCTCATAGGCGGAACTGTTGGAGGCTATATCTCATTCTCAGGTGCTCACCGTTTGATTGACGCAGGTGTAAGGGATCCGAAAGATGCTAAAAAGGGAGCAATAAATGGAATTGTCGTTACTTCGATTATGCGTATATTGCTTTTCTTGGCCGTCTTGGGAGTCGTTTATGTCGCAACTGAGGCTCTTGACAAGGGCAACCCTGCTGCTGATGCCTTCAGGCGCGGAGCTGGTGAACTCGGCTATCGTATGTTCGGCATAATTCTCTGGGCTGCCGGAGTTACTTCTGTTATCGGGGCATCGTACACTTCAGTCTCGTTCCTGAGATCCCTTTTCGGAGGCATTGACCGCAATTACCGCTGGTGGATGATTGGCTTTATCTGTGCTTCTACTGCGATAAATATCTTTGTTGCTAACCCTGTTGCATTGCTCATTGCCGCAGGTTCAATTAACGGAATGATTTTGCCTCTTGCATTGGGCTGCATTCTTTTGGGAGCTTATAAGAAGAGCGTTGTCGGTGAAAACTACAGGCACTCTGTTATATTATCTGCTGCAGGCTGGGCTGTCGTAGCTTTCACTTTCTGGATGGGTGTTCAGGCACTTCCTAATCTGTTAAAGATTTTTGAGTAGCAATAATGAGTACACCTGCAAAAGCAAAAATATTACCGGCCGGTGAAACTTGCGTCTTCGTTGACTTCGGCGAGAAGATTGACATGACGATTAACGCCTTTGTTCAGACGTTGAAGCAGGCTCTGACTGAAAGGCCATTTGAGGGACTTCATGAGCTTGTCCCGACTTATCGTTCACTGTCGATATACTTTGATCCGTTGACGGTTAATCTTGACGCGCTTTACGAGAGACTTGACAAAGAGCTTTCTGAACTTCCAAGCCATGACACAATCAAAGCAGGCTCTACAGAGGTTCACGTCCCTGTATTTTTCGGCGGAGAGTTCGGCCCTGATTTGCATGACGTTGCGGAACACACTAAGCTCTCACCTGAAGAAGTCATAAAACGTTATTGCGAGTCACCGTTGTATTGCTTCATGAATGGATTTACCCCTGGTTTCCCGTATTTGGGCGGAATGGACCCTTCACTGGAAACTCCCAGACTGAAAAATCCCCGTGAATTCATTCCTGCTAACAGCGTTGCAATCGGCGGTGCTCAGGCCGGAGCATACTCAATCGCAAGTCCCGGAGGCTGGCGGATTATCGGGCGCGTTCCCTACGAACTATATGACCCATAGAGAGACCCTGCTGTAGCTATTCAGGCTGGAATGTGGGTTAAATTCTATCCTGTTGACATGGCACGCTACGAAGAAATTCAAGAGCAGGCAAACTC
>JAFSQO010000293.1 GCA_017446645.1 Synergistaceae bacterium
AATTGTTCTTGTACCAAATTAGAGTTGCCGTTTTTATCTGCTGCATATTGCTTATTATGACATTTGCATCTGCTGTTGTAACGATTCCGATAGTTGACAAGGCAATTCCTGCACCAAGAATAGCAATTACTGTAATAACAATTAATAATTCCAGAAGTGTAAAACCTTTACGCATTATATTCACCTCAACTAGAATACTCTCATCCAGACGGCAGTATCTTGATTATTTACAGTATTTTGATGAGCATCCGGAGTTCCTAAGAATACGCCTGATGTTGTCATTCGCCCTCTGATTTTCTCCCTGACATATTCTTCGCTTTTTGTGAAACGATAGCCTACAAACCAAGCATTTCTATGATACTCAATTACGCTATTATTATTCTTGACTGTACCGCCATCGCATATCCCGTAATAGCCTTCAACAAGATTAGTACTTTGATTGCCTAATTCTGAATCATATGTAGTATTGCTGGCGAGCTGAATCCCCGCACCTCCTGTGGCACTGAGATAGCTGCTTATGTGAAGCTTGTCGTCTTTCCATTCCTGAATTGGCTTCTCTACTCCGTCAATTTTTACTCTTCCGTCAGGCTGTACTTTCTCGCGGTTATTGATATACCATTGAACAGTGGCCTTCTTTAGCGTCTCAAGATTTGCGATAATAGCTGCTGCACGGGCTGTTGCTATAGCTTCTGAGCTTGACATGAATATCATAGCTGCCAAAACGCCTGTTATAACAATAACGATTAACATACTGATTAATGTAAAGCCTCTGCGTCTGGAAAATAATTGCATTTTATGACCCTCCCTTTTTGTAACTTTTGTAACTTTATGTAACAGTAACAAAAAACCGGGCATTAAAGCTAACACCCGGTGTAAATACGCTAATAAACTACTTTGCTGCTACAGGCTGTGCTCCCATTTCTGCGAGTGCCTTGTAGGTCTCGTAGCGTTCTCTTGCCTCTGCTGCGTTCCTGTCGAATAACTCATCAGCAATTGCGGGGAAGCCCCTCTTGAGTGATGAGTACCTGACTTCACCGAGCAGGAATTCCTTGTAGTCCTTCACGAATGCCGCTTCATCATCAAAGAGTTTCGGTGCCTTGCTGTCAAGGGTAAACGGGTTCTTGCCTGCCTCGACATCAGGGTTGTACCTGTAGAGGTGCCAGTAGCCCTTCTCGACTGCGAGCTTCGTGCGCTCCTGGGTCTTGCCCATGCCTGCCCTAATGCCATGATTAATGCAAGGTGCGTAGGCGATGATTAATGACGGGCCTTTGTGGGCTTCTGCTTCCTTGAGGGCCTTCATTAACTGGTTCTTGTCTGCTCCCATGCCGACCTGAGCAACGTAGACTGTGCCGTAGGTCATTGCCATGCGTCCGAGATCCTTTTTGCGGGTTCTCTTGCCTGACGCTGCGAACTGGGCAATGGCTGCTGTAGGTGTTGACTTCGATGACTGACCGCCGGTGTTCGAGTAGACTTCCGTATCGAGAACGAGAACGTTTACGTCCTGTCCGCTTCCGAGAACGTGATCAAGTCCGCCGTAGCCAATGTCATAGCCCCAGCCGTCTCCTCCGATTATCCAGACAGATTTCTTGACCAGATAATCTTTATACTCGCAGAGTGTGCAGATTTCTTTCTTGGCCTCTTCGCTGAAGTCGTCGAATGATTTTCCGCACTCATTGCAACCGCAGTCACAGCACAGTTTGTCTATACACTCCTCAACTTTTGCTGCTGCAGCAACGCTTGCTTCGCCGTCCTCGTGAGCATCGAGCCAGCCCTGAAGAGCTTCTTTGAACTGAGCGGGAACTTCTTCCATCTTGAGTAAATTCTCTGCTGCTGTCGTTAAGTAGTTGACCATGACGTTAAGCGATAACTTCATGCCCATTCCGTACTCAGCTGCGTCTTCAAATAATGAGTTGCCCCATGCCGGTCCGTGTCCGTTTGCGTCAACAGTGTAAGGCATTGAAGGTGCAGAACCGCCCCAAATTGACGAACAGCCCGTTGCGTTTGCTACGATCATTCTTGAGCCGAATAACTGGGTGATTAACTTCGCGTAAGGAGTCTCTCCGCAGCCTGCACAAGCTCCGCTGAACTCGAATAAAGGTCTCTGGAACTGTGAGCCTTTGACTGTGAACTTGTCTCCAGCGTTGTCTTTGTCTGCAACGTTCTCAAATGCAAATGTCCATCTGTCAATCTCTGCTGTCTGAGTCGCGCTCGGCTTCATCTCAAGTGCCTTAACCGGGCAAATATCAGCGCAGTTTCCGCAACCTAAGCAGTCAAGGACATCAACCTGCATCTTGTACTTGTAATCTGACGGTTTCGGCTTGGTGTCAACAGCTCCGAAGCCTTCAGGTGCGATTGCCTGCTCTTCTGAATTAAGCAAGAACGGTCTGATTGCTGCGTGAGGACATACCATAGAGCACTGGTTGCACTGGATACACTTTGCGCCGTTCCATTCGGGTACGTTGACAGCGACTCCGCGCTTCTCGTATTTGCTTGTACCTGCTGGGAAGTGTCCGTCTTCATAGCCGTCAACAAACGCGCTTGAAGGTAATGTGTTGCCCTTCTGGCCGTTAATCGTGTCGACCTGGTAGCTGATGAACTCAGGAATCTCGCTGGGAAGTCCGGGCCTCTTGTGAGCCTTGTCTTCTGCTGTCTTCCATGCTTCAGGGATCTGAATTTCTTTCAGTCCTGCGAGTCCTGCGTCAACTGCTGCGTAGTTCATCTTTACGATGTCTTCGCCCTTTGCTCCGTAAGACTTTACGATAGCTTCCTTCATGTATTTCACTGCGTCATCAATATTGATAACTTCAGCGAGTTTGAAGAATGCTGACTGCATAATCGTGTTCGTTCTTGAGCCGAGTCCGATCTTCTGGGCTTCGTCAACTGCGTTAATGATGTAGAACTTGCAACCAAGATTTGCGAGCTTTCTCTTGAGGCTTGCTGGTAAATGCTCCTCAAGGGCTTCCATTGTTGTCCACTGGGTGTTAAGCAGGAACGTTCCGCCCTGTTTCATGCCCTGAAGTAAGTCATACTGGTTTACGTACTCCTGTTTGTGGCAGGCGATGAAGTCTGCGTTGTCAATGAGATACGTTGACTTAATGGGCGATTTGCCGAAACGTAAATGCGACATTGTGATACCGCCGGACTTCTTTGAGTCATAGTCAAAATAGCCCTGAGCATACATATCTGTGTGGTCGCCGATGATCTTGATGCTGTTCTTGTTTGCTCCGACTGTTCCGTCTGAACCGAGTCCCCAGAACTTGCAGCAAACTGTGCCTTCTGCAGCTGCGTTGATGTGCTCGTCAGGAATTAATGAAGAGTCATTAACGTCATCGATGATTCCGAGTGTGAAGTTGTTGCGAGGCTCGAATAACTTGAGGTTGTCAAAGCATACTTTCAGGTCGCTCGGTGTAGTATCCTTTGAGCCGAGTCCGTAACGTCCGCCGACGATCTTGGGTGCCTTGCGGTTTCCTACGAAGAGTGAGCATACATCTTCATATAACGGTCCGCCGAGTGCTCCGACTTCTTTTACTCTGTCAAGGACTGCGATCGCCTTAACTGTTGCCGGTAATGCCCTGAAGAAATATTTCGGTGAGAACGGTCTGTAAAGGTGGACTTCGATAACTCCGACTTTCTCACCCTTTGCGTTGAGATAGTCAACAGTCTCTTCGATTGCCTGACAGACTGAACCCATTGCTACGATTACGCGTTCTGCGTCAGGTGCGCCGTAATAGCTGAACGGATGATATTCACGTCCGCAAATTCCCTTAATGTCTGCCATGTACTTGGCTACGATGTCAGGTACTGCATCATAGAACGGCTGTGATGCTTCTTTTGCCTGGAAGAAAATATCGGGGTTCTGAGCAGTTCCCTTTGTGTAAGGCTTCTCCGGGCGCATTGAACGATCTCTGAAGGCTGCGATTGCATCATAATCAACCAGCTTGGCCAGGTCTGCATAATCAAATGCATCTACTTTCTGAATTTCGTGTGAAGTTCTGAAACCGTCAAAGAAATTCAAAACCGGTACGCTTGATTTAATTGCTGAAAGGTGAGCTACTGCTGCCATGTCGTGGGCTTCCTGAACTGAACCGCCTGCTAACATCGTGAAGCCGCACATTCTCGTTGACATAACGTCAGAGTGGTCTCCGAAAATCGAGAGAGCGTGCATTGCGATAGCTCTTGCAGTTACATGGAAGACTCCGGGAAGTAATTCGCCTGCGATCTTGTACATGTTGGGGATCATGAGTAATAATCCCTGTGAAGCTGTATAAGTGCTTGCGAGTGCTCCTGCTGAGAGTGCTCCGTGACATGCACCTGCTGCTCCTGCCTCGGACTGCATTTCGGTTACTTTTACAGTGTGTCCGAAAATGTTTTTGCGTCCGTGTGCTGCCCATTCGTCAATATGCTCCGGCATGGGTGAGCTGGGTGTGATCGGGTAAATCGTGGCCATTTCTGAGAAAGCATATGCTACGTGAGCGACTGCCTCATTACCGTCCATAGTTTTCCAGTTACGTTTGAATGCCATAAAGTAAAACCCCTCCTCTGGATTCATAAAAAATAAATAAGTTGTGAAAATTCTTATATACGATAGAGATTATTCTACTACAAAAACTGAATAATAATAAAATTTTTTAACAGGGAGACTCAATATAATTATGCTCAAAAAATTTTTGCCGTTTCTTGTTGTGTTGCTCGTTTCATTTTTTGCATCATGCTCATTTGCTGAGACTTATTACGTGATAAACTCGCATTCAAAGTCTACTTATGAAGCTCCCGGCTCTCTTTCGTGGGCAGTAAGCAACGTCAATGCCCTGGGAGGCGAAGGACACATCATAGAATTTGAAGAAGGCGTGAAATCAATCACTCTCACAAAAGAACTTACGATTAATGCAGGTGTTACGATTAACGGTGATGGAGTCTGCATAACTGGTGCAGGGAATTCAAGATTATTCAATGTAACGAAAGGCAAGGTTGAATTCAACCAGATAACTTTCACAAAAGGCTATGCAATCGAGAATAACGGCGGAGCAGTCAATATTGAAGGCCCTGAAGCTTCGGCTGAGTTCACTAACTGCACATTCTACGAGAACACAGCGGACAATTTCGGCGGAGCAGTCTGTGTTACGAACGGCAGCGACAAGAATGTTACAGTCTTCACAAATTGCAGAATATCAGACAATGACGCGTTAAACGGCGGAGGAGTGGCTGTCATCAAGGGAGACGCAAAAATTTTCGCGAGCATCATAACGGGTAACTCTGATAAAGAACTCTACACCGGCGAAAAGGCAACCCTGACAAACAGCAATAATATTTTCAATGATTATGAAGTCAGCTACAAGAAGTAAAAAGGAGAAGTAAATATGCTCAAAAAAGTTTTACCGGTTATTATTGCTCTGATAGTTCTGCTTAATGCTCAACAATCAGACTCAGCAAGTTACAGCGTTACGACATCTTTACTTGAAGGTCAAGGCTCACTCTCATGGGCAATAAACAGTATTAACACACTCGGAGGAGACGGCCATATCATAGAATTTGACGATAAAGTGAAGTCAATCACCCTCGAAAAGGAACTCACGATTAATGCAGGAGTCATCATCGAAGGCAATGGGGTCTGCATTAAAGGCTCAGGGAACTCAAGGCTATTCACAATCACGAGCGGCAAAGTATTCTTCAACGAAATGACCTTCACTAAAGGCTATGCAATCGAAAATAATGGCGGTGCTGTCAACATTGAAGGCTCGGACGCTTCAGCAGAGTTCACTAACTGCACGTTCTGCGATAATTCAGCAGACAACTTCGGCGGAGCTGTATGCGTCACCAACGGCAGCGAAAAGGACTTCACGGTCTTTACTCACTGCACAATAACGGGCAATGACGCGGCTAACGGCGGGGGAATTGCAATCATCAAGGGAGACTCTAAAATCTTCGCAAGTATCATAACAGGCAACACTGACAACGAGATTTACGCGGGTGAAAGGGCAACCCTCGCAGGCAGCAGCAACATTCTCGGCGATTATGAAAAAAGCATAGGCACAGACAACTTAACAGGCCAGGCAGTAAATGAAGTCCTCATGACTGACAGCAAGGGCTTTGCAAAACTCGAAAGCGTTGATAAAGTACAGGTCATAAAACTTTCAGCAACTTCACCGGCACGCGATTATATTTCAAGTGAGAACAGACGCTCGGACATTGACGAAGTGGGAACCCTGCGCCCTCAACTCAACGGCTATGACGCAGGAGCATTCGAGGCACTCCCTGTTCCTGTTGAAAGCGTGAAAATCTCAGGCACTCCCTACATGCAAATTAACACGGATTATACTTTCAGCGTGGATATTTTGCCGATTGATGCATCAATTAACTTTGAAGATTACCCACCTGACGGCATAGTCTGGAAGTCAAACAACCCTGAAATCCTTACGATAGACGAAACAGGCAAGGCAACGGCACACAACATCGGCGAGGCTTATATCACCGCAGAAGTTCACGGCTGGGACTCGAAAGGCAAAGAAAGCATTCAGACATCATCAGAAGCCCTGTCAGTTCTTGTCGGTACTGAAGCACTTGGGGCAATGCAGGCATCGATTTACGGACTTGAAGATCGTGTAGATCTCTCAAAGGGTAAATATAAAATTCTCGAACCTGTAATACTCGTAGACATTAACGGTATCGAAGTAGAGAACGCAAAATTTTCACTCACAGCAACGTCATCAAGGCCAAGCATAGTTACAGCAGAGATAATTTCAGGCGACATGGTGAGGCTCAATGCTTCAGAGAAAACCGGCTCGGCAGACATTCGCGTTACAGTCAAGCCATTACCGGGCGGAAACGGGACGTACAAGGACTTCGTTGTCAGTGTCGCAGAACCTCAGCAATCAAACGATTTAGTTAAAAGCAGCAGCAGCGGAGGTTGTAACTCAGGTTTCGGCGGAATAATTTTTCTGCTTTCTGGTGCACTTGTTGTATTATTAATGATTATCAAAACAGGCAGGAAAGTAAAGTAAAGAAAGGGGAAATTAGGACTAAATGAATTTATCAGATTACATGAATAAATATATTGAATCAGGGTCTGACAAAAAATGCTGTTGGTTCAATAATTCATGGTGGTCAAGAAAGAAATTCGGCGAACTTGCTGATGAATGCACGGAAATTTTACGGGCTTCGGGCTTCTCTCACGGTCAAAGACTGGCTGTGCTGATGCCTAACTCCCCCATGACCCTGGCGATTATTCTGGCAACCTGGAGACTAGGAGGGGTATTCTGTCCGCTCAATGAGAAGACAGGAGAACTTTCACTGACAAAAACTCTGGACTTGCTGAAACCCTTTGCAGTGATTCTATCTGAGAGCGTAAAACCTGAACTCGAAAACTCACTAAAGAATTCCGGCTGGGTATGTTCGCGCTTCGATTATGAGAGTCTCAGGGGCAACGAGAACTTCACGGGAAAGACTGCACCTGCTGACGACTTCGATAAGACATTAGCCGTAATATTCTCAACATCAGGAACTACAGGAGACCCCAAAGCCGTCCCATTGACTCACGAGAACATTTACGACAACATTAAAGCCTGTCTCGAACACGTTCCGGATTTGACTCCGAGTGACAGCTTGATTAACGTCCTGCCGAACTTCCATGCATTTGGCTTCACTATTGGCTGCATACTGCCGTTTGTTCTTGATGCGACTCAGGTTTTGCTGACGAGCTTCATGCCTCCTTCAAATGTGATAAAGGCGATAATCGAGACAAAATTGACTGTATTGCTTCTTGTACCGACTATGCTTGGATTTGCTGCCTCAATGGTCGAACGTATGGGCGTGAAAATCTCAGGGATAAAATTAGTCATTGCCGGAGGAGATAGATATAACACGAAACTCGATGACAGAATAACAGCAGCATTCGGTGTGCCTTTAATCGAGGGCTATGGTATCACCGAGTGTTCGCCGGTTCTTGCTGTCAATCCTACTCCTTCAGTCAGGAAGCTGGGAACTGTAGGGCCTGCCTTGCCGAGATTTGAATTGCAGTTGCGTTCAGAGTCAGGAGAAATTACGCAGATCCCAGGCGAGGGAGTCTTATGGACACGAGGGCCTTCTGTAGCATCGTGCTATTATCATGCCCCCGAAGTTACGAGTGAGAGATTCATAGACGGCTGGTTTAACACCGGAGATTATGTGAGCATTGATTCAGACGGCTACATAAAGATTCTTGACAGGGTTACGGATATAATCATAGTCGGAGGCTTTAACGTCTACCCCCAGGAAGTCGAGGCAATATTAGACGAGCACCCTGCAGTCAACACGGCTGTAGTAGTCGGAATGCCAAATGATATGAGCGGAGAAGTTCCTAAAGCATTCATCGTGAAGAATCAGGGCGTTGAAGTCAGCGAGCGTGAATTAATACAATTCTGTAAAGAGAGATTATCGCACTATAAAGTTCCCCGTAGTGTAGAATTTGTTGAGTCCTTACCAATTTCGGCAACAGGAAAAATTTTACGGCGTGTCTTACGTCAGAAAGAGCGTGAAAAAAAATAATGAGACTCGAAAACATCATCATACCTAATCTTGAGAAAGATAT
>JAFSQO010000294.1 GCA_017446645.1 Synergistaceae bacterium
CTTACTGTTTCATAGAACCCGATACTCTGAAATCAGTGTACCGTTTGTATAGTTCTCCGCAGTCATTACGGGGGCATCGAATCCCCTTAGAGCTTAGGCTTCCAGAAAAGCTAAACTCTCTATATATGTCGTGCCTCTCACCGCTCCCAGACGCACGAGGTATATTACCCTTAGGAAAATGTAATGTCAATATGTTTTTGCATCGTCCTCCTTTCTTTGTAATTTATTCCTGTTGAGATTTTATGCGCTATCAGTAATATATTTATTGGCTTACTATACGATTGCCTCCTTAAGCAATTATATTATACGTGCCAACGCAAATGTCATACCGTCACAAATAAATTTATTCCGCAACAGAACAGCATTCTCCCCTGCAGCCTTTACGCAAGCCCTCTCGCAAATATTATCGGTTCCGGTAATCTCCAGAACTCTTTGCGAACTCGTGAAATTTCCGGGTAACTCCTGAAGCTCTGACGCACTAAACGTAATTAAGGGGATATTATGAGCCTTAGAGAATTTTATCAAAGCCGGTTCATTCTCCTTAATGTCAATCGAAGCAAGGGCCTTGAGACTCAAAACCGAAGCTCCCGATGACTTCATGAACGCCTGAGCAGCAGACTCAAATTCATCAGGGTCAACTCCCCTGTTGCAGCCAACGCCTAACACTAAGACTTTAGGACGCAAATACAACGTTACAGGATACGGCGCGCTGATAATCCCGTCAGTTACGGCAACACCGACCGGCAAGTTCTCGATAAGCCTTGCTGAAACTTGCTTTATGGCCTCTGGATTCTCAATTGCACAATCATGACTTACTGCCCAAGTATCCGGAGCAATTATATTATTCAGGTCAGTTGCAGTCGTGATTATAGCATGAGAGTTAATCAAGCCGGCGATTTGTTTTGCGAGTTCGTTTGCTCCCCCGACATGGCCGGATAAAATGGGGATTACGTAGTTGCCAGCCTCGTCAATCACTATAACTGCAGGGTCTGAGAGTTTGCTTTGAACGTGAGCAGAAATCGCCCTTACTGCTATTCCGCAAGATGACACGAAGATTAACGCCCTTGACTCGTGAAAGAATTTTCCTGCCCATTCAGTAAGAGAGCCTGAAATTAATTCAAGAGTTGGATTAACGCACGTAAATCTTTCAGGGACAAAGACTCTTGCGTCAAGAGAACCTGCGAGCCTCAACGCTAAATTTATCCCGTTATGAGTAAATGCAGCGATTATTATTTTACTTTCTGAACTCATGTGAAAAATTTCCGTCATAGAGCTTTGAATTCACGTTAATATTATCGTTCAGGAACTCACCTACAAGAATTAACGCGCTTTTAGTAATCCCAGATACTTTTGCTATTTCAGGCAGAGTCCCTAACGTCCCGGCTATAACTCTCTCATCAGGCCATGAAGCTTTGTACACGATTGCAACAGGAGTTACAGGATCACAACCTCCAGCAATTAACTCACCGCATAACCTGTCAATCATTGAAGCCGAGAGAAATACAGCCATTGAAGAATTATGAGCAGCAAGAGCTTTCACACTCTCGCGTTCAGGTACAGGGGTACGTCCTTCAAGTCTCGTGATTATCAAGGTCTGAGACACTTCAGGGATCATATACTCGCACTTCATGGCAGCCGACGCAGCAAAGAGTGAACTCACACCGGGAATTATCTCGAAGGGGATTTTTTTCTCACTCAAGATTCTAATCTGCTCGCGAATTGCCCCGTAAAGCGCAGGGTCACCTGAATGAAGCCTCGCTACAGTCAAGCCCCGATTATGTCCTGAGATTAGCTTGTCCGCAATTTCTGTCAGAGTCATTCCTGCACTGTCATAGAGTTCGCAATTAACGCAAGCATATTTTTTCACGAGTTCAGGATTCACGAGAGAACCCGCGTAAATAATCATGTCCGAACGCCCTAAAATCTCCGCTCCCCTGACTGTGATTAAATCAACGGATCCGGGACCTGCACCGATAAAGTAAATCATGATAGCTCTATAATCTTAAGGCCAAGCGACTCAGCAAGCTCTTCACACTCAGGGAATTTATACATCAAGTTCTCTTTACTGTGAGAGTCGCTCGATAAAATGACTTTGCCATTATTTGCTGCAAGATATTTCAGAATCTCGCGTGAAGGATACGGCGCAGTCTTGTAACCCCGTGAAATTGCTCCGGTATTAATCTCAAATGGCTTTCCTGTCATGATTAACTTGTCAGCAGCACTTCTCCAGGCTTGAATGTAACGTGAATTACTCTCGTCAAAGAATTTATTATCATCGTTAAATTTCGTGAGCAAATCAAAATGTCCGATTATGTCAGCTCCGGTCTTGTTAATAACATCACTGACAAGGGCAAAATATTTTTCGGTCATTGAGTAAGCATCATCATTACAGTCATGGATCAAAGCAGCTAACTTTTCGGGCGAACTGTCAACGTGATGATATATGCCATTAACGTTTACATAGTGAACAGAGCCGATTACGAAATCATAATCACCGGTGCTCATTTCTGAATAATAATCCTGTTCGACTCCGCAAAAAATTTGGATTTTGGACTTGTATTCGCGCTTTAGCCTCGCAATTTCGAGCTTGTATTTCTCAGTGTCAATTACTGACATGCAAGGCTCCTCGTCAAAAGGCGTATAAGAATGCCCGGAGAAGCCCAGCTTCTTCATGCCGAGTGAAATTGCCTTAAGAACTACATCTTCGGGTTTGTCATGACCATCGCAAAAGCAAGAGTGAACGTGAAAGTCTGCAAGAATCATGAAGTCATCTTCTCCTGCTTGACTTTCTTGTCGATTACGTGACGTGAGGCAAGCTCTTTAATTACGTCCTTTATCTCTATATCCATCTCGGCCATTAATACAAGCATGTGATAGATTAAATCAGAAATCTCGTAAATTGCCTCTTTTCTGTCATTCTTGGCTGCGATAATCACTTCTGAGCTTTCCTCGCCGATCTTCTTGAGAATCTTGTCCAGTCCCTTATCGAATAAATATGAAGTGTAGGAGCCTTCTACGGGGTCAGACTTTCGGCCTTTGATTAACTCCATAAGTCCGCATAACGTGAATTTCTCGTGAGCTTCTTTTTCACGGGGCATCAGGTCATCGACAAAGCAGGAGTCATTACCCAAGTGACAAGCAGGGCCGTCGGGTTTCACGTAGACTAACAAAGCGTCCCTGTCGCAGTCCGCCTTAATCTCCTTGATATGCTGGTAGTTTCCGCTGGTCTCACCCTTCAGCCATAACTCCTGACGTGAACGGCTCCAGAAACATGTTAATTTTTTCTCAAGTGAAATCTTCAGGCTCTCTTGATTCATGTAGGCAAGAGTCAAGACTTCGCCTGAATCATCATCTATTACGATTGCAGGGATTAACCCGTGAGCGTTAAATTTTAAGTCATCGATATTAAGCATTTTTATTATTTCCTTTCTCGTTAAAGCTCAGACAGAGTCAGAAAGTCGCCGTTCTTCATGTTCTCGCGTCCCTGCTTCAGGTCTTCTTCCTCTTCTGCTGTTAAAGGCAAATCGGCCCAATCATCTTCGAGTGTATTATCCATATAATTATAACCTCGCTAAAATATTCTCGCCGCGCATTCTCAGCTTCAAGTCCCTGATACTGACCTCCCCAAAGTGAAATATCGAAGCAGCAAGCCCGGCATCAACTCTAGGCAAAGTCTTAAATAACGTAATGAAATCATCAATGCAGCCAGCTCCCCCCGAAGCAATAACAGGGACATTCACGACTTCACAGACTGCCCGAAGCATTTCGAGGTCAAAGCCCTTTTTCACGCCGTCAGTGTCGATTGAGTTCAAGACGACCTCACCAGCCCCATTATCAACGCAGCGTTTTATCCAGCCGACTGCCTCTATTCCTGTATCATCGCGACCGCCGCGGGCAAAGACATGAAACACTCCGTCAACCCTTTTAACGTCCGCAGAAATTACAACGCACTGAGAGCCGTACAATCTTGCAGCCTCCGGGATTAATTCAGGATTGCGAATTGCTCCGGTATTTACGCTGACTTTATCGGCACCGCATGAAAGAACCCTCTCGAAATCCTTGACGCTGGAAATTCCGCCGCCTACCGTTAAGGGGATAAAGACGTTGCGTGCAGTCTCGCGCAATATGTCAGTGAAAATCTTTCGTCCGTCCGAAGAAGCCGTTATGTCGTAAAAAACAAGCTCGTCCGCCCCGTTATCTGAGTAAAACTTTGCAAGCTCAACGGGTGAATTAACGTCATTCAAGCCCTGAAAGTTCACGCCTTTAACAACCCTGCCGTCCCTGACATCTAAACATGGAATAATTCGTTTTGTAATCATGATTTTGCTGCCTCAATTGCCTCTCTGATATTTATTGCTCCGGTGTAATAAGCCTTCCCGATGATTGCCCCGTAAATCTTTAACTCAGCAAGGGCCTTCACGTCATCAAGAGAACTCACTCCTCCTGAAGCAATTATATTGAAATCGAATTTCTGGGACAACTCGCGGTATAAATCCCTGTTAGTTCCCTTCATTGCTCCGTCACGTGATATGTCAGTGCAGATTACGAATCTTACTCCCAAATCCTGGAGGGTCCTGCAGAACTCGAACGCCTCAAGCCCTGAATCCTCCTGCCAGCCCTTAATCGAGACTTTGCCGTCGCGAATGTCAACACCTACTGCAATTTTATCACCGAATCTCTTCACGGACTCACTGACAAGATTCTCGCTGCTGACTGCTGCAGTTCCAAGGATAACGCGCTCAACTCCTGAGTCAATATATTTCTTAATTGTGTCGATGTCCCGAATGCCTCCGCCGACCTCGCACTTGAGATGACTCGCCTCACGAATACGCATTATAGAGGCAAGATTCACGGGCTGACCAGTCTTTGCGCCCTCAAGGTCAACGATGTGAAGCCACTCTGCTCCGGAATCGCGAAATTTCAGGGCAGTATTCACAGGCTCAGGGTCATAGACAGTCATAGCGTTATAGTCGCCCTTGAGCAATCTCACGGCCTTAGCCTCGAACAAATCTATAGCAGGTAAAATTTTCATGACGCACTACACCTCACAAAACGCACGCAAAATATCAAGTCCAACATTGCCACTCTTCTCAGGGTGAAACTGGACTCCGTAAATATTCCCGTTCTGAACCGAAGCAGTCAAATCCGCGCCGTAATTCGCTGTTGCAGTGATAAATTCATCATCACAAAAAGCAGCGTAAGAATGCACGAAATATACATACGACTTGTCAGGGGTATTCGCGAAAACTCCGCCGGGCCTCTTAATGTCAAGGGCGTTCCAA
>JAFSQO010000031.1 GCA_017446645.1 Synergistaceae bacterium
CCGTGTCTTCAATGACGCTTGGCATTAACAGCTGGTCGTCCGACTCCTGAAAGATTAGGCCGACTCGTTTGCGCAAGAGTTCACTGCCCTCTTTGCCGTTAAATAAAATTTTCCCCGACTGAACTTCGAGTGCTCCTGCAACGTGTAAGAGAAGCGTTGATTTCCCTGAACCGTTAGCTCCGACTAAGGCAACTTTCTCACCTGCATTTAATTCAAACGAGACTCCCTTAAGTGCCTCGTGGCCGTCCGGGTATTTATAGCGTAAATTATTTACTTCAAGCATGATTGAGGATAATTATAGCAAGCGAGTAACTCACAAATCCAGCGAGAACGACAACGTCATGAAGATTCAGACTCCCTGACTCAGTCTGAGAGAAACCATCAAAGCCTCCCCTGCAGATTATCGCACGGGTCATTCTATCAGAACGTGACGAACTCTGAAGCAACACAGAAGCCGTTACGTAAGCAAACGTCTTGAACCTCATAACAAGGCCAAGCTCAGGCGCACGAAGCCTCAACGAGACCAACGCAGCATCAAGCCTTTCATGCATTACGTTAATTCCCCTGAAGGTCAGCAAGAATAATATCCGCAATTTCTCAGGCACGTGAAGACTTACGAGTGAGTCATAAATTTTTGCCTCGCCCTCACTGAAAACCAGACTCGAAAAAATTATGTATATCATGTTAAAACGCAGTGCTATTATTATTCCAGCAATAAATCCCTCACAAAGATTCGGCCAAGTTAATGCAAGCGTGATTATCATTACGAGATTTAGGGCATTGAGTTTTATTAGGGGCTTGAGAATTTCAGGACGCTTCACTAAAAGATACAGGGGCAGCAGCGAAGCAGCCACTAACGCAAAAAGATTCGCGCTAACAGAGACACTCAGTGCATAAATCAACGAGCAAACTATCATCATCATAGCAGAAACTCCGGCGCAGATTTCTTCAGCCAGCCAATCATGAAAGCCGTAACGAGTCCCTCGATAAGAGCCAAGGGCAAGTGGGCAATAACTACTAATTTTGCAGCCGTCAGAAAATTTGAATCGCTCAGGGTCAAGAACACTCCTGCAAGAAATGCCGCGAGAATTATGGACAAGGCTCCGGAGATAAATGCAAGAGCCATAACAAGGATTTTGCTGTCACTGTTACGAATCAATTTGCCGAATAATAAATACACGCTCAAGGACGATACTCCCATTATGAAATTATTTGCCCCCAGTACAAGAAGCCCCCCGAAGTGAAAGAGCAATGCCTGAAGCAGCAAAGCAACGAACATTGCAGGAAAGACTCCCCAGCCCAAAATTAAGCCCATAGGTGCAAGGAATGAAAGATGAGTCGATGAAGGGCCGACCTTTATGTTGACGAGTGAGGCAAGAAAGAATCCTGACGACAACAAAGCAGTCCGGGTGATTTTGTTCATGTCAGTCTTCTTGAGTCCCACAGCAAGACCCGCACAAGTTCCAGCCCAGCCGGTTATTAATATGCTGCCTGATAATACGCCTTCGCTAATGTGCATGAGCCGCTCTCCTGATTCTTATTATTGCTGCAAGATTGAAGATTAAACTGACTCCCAGTAATGCACGGATAATTAACTCTATGCCTTCTGGTGAATCGCTTTGAGCAGTTATCACTTTATCATTCTCTTTATTTTCACGGTTCGTAAGCCATTCTTCACTGATGTTAATGACAGCTTCACATTGATGGCCTTCTTCATCACGCACGATTACGCGCCATTCTCCGGCAGAGTCAGGGGTAAAGGCAAATCTTCCGGCTTCGTCAGTCCTGCCTGATTGTATCGCAAATTTCGAGTCTTTAGGCGAAAAGACTTTAGCTTCACGATAGCTCATCTTTTCTCCGGTTGAGTAAAAGAATTCGAGGCTTATCGCTCTTAACTCCGAAGTTCTGAAGCCTGTTCCGTGAGCAAATGACTCACTGGCTGCCGACACGAGGACAACCAGTGTGAAAAGAATCTTAGTTAGCATTTATTTGACTTCAAACAGCAAGAACGCCCTGAGATTTACGCTGTCATAATCCCCAGCTTTGCCCGGAAGTCCTCCCTGTGATGCCCTGATTCCCCACCAGCCAGGATTGGTGATCTTGATGTGAGCTTCTCCGTTTTCAGCTTCTGTGTAGTAGGCGTAAGTATTCTCGTATTCAGGAGCGAAGCCGTCATAGACTGCCCATACAGGTCCGGTATAAGGCTGGCCGTTAAGTAAAATTTTAACATGAAAATATTCGCCTGGTTTAGAGTCCGCAGGATTTGTTAGGGGAATAATTTCTAACGGGTGATTGAGTATCTGGGCAAAAGTTTTATCATCGTGTGATGCATTGAATATTGCCTTTGCGTATTTGTCGTTCTTGGTAGCTGTTAAGACCTTCAGGCCCTGAGCCTCTAGTTCAGTCCGTGCCCCTGACTTTCCGCCCTCGTTAGTGACGCACCATGTCTCGCCGTCCTTGATTGCTGCAAGGATAAACGTGCCTTCAGGAGGAGTTACGCTGAAATCAATCCGCAGATTCTCTTCGTTGCCTTTGAGTTCTGACTCGATTAATTTGCCGTCCTTAATGATGCCTGCTTTGACCCGTGAAAGGACTTCGACCTCTTCAGGGACTATGAACCTGTGAGCCGATTGGACTTCAGCGTCAAATTTCTCCCCGGACTTGATGCCGGAATACTTCGCTGCCTTAATCGTCAGTTCGTGAGCACCTGCCGAACCTGCAACGAGAGTGAGAATTAACAGAGTCGCAAAAAATTTTGTGTAACGCATAAAAAATTCCTCCGTCTCAAAAAATTTTATGAAGGAAATAATAACACACTTTGCAATAAAAATGTTATTCGTTCAATTACGTAGAACTTCGCGAACTGACTCCGCCCAGAACTCCGCAGCGTTGTCCTCACCCATTAAGGCCCTTGCTTCTTTGAGTCTTGAGTCGATTTCCTGCTTGTTAGTCTCATTGCATAAATAATTTTCGAGTTCCTGAACGATCCGTGACGGAGCAGCGTCTTTGCAGATTAATTCAGGATAAACGGGCTTGCTCGTCAAATAGTTGGGTATCGAAATTTTTTTCACGTGAACGAGTCTCTTCAATATCTCGTAAGTCATTCGCTTCATATTATAAATAACGACCATGTAACGGCCAAGCAACATAGCTTCAACGGCAACTGTTCCTGAGACTCCGGCAACTGCAAGAGAACCTGCCATTAATCCTCGTCCCCTGCCCTCCCAGATTTCAAAGCCTTTGACTCTTTCACGCAGCAAGCCAGCTAAATCCGCGCTCAATCCCTGGGCAATCGAAAAGACAGGACAGTAATTTCTTTCGCGAAGAATCTTTGCGGTCTCAATCAGGATATCAATGTGAAAATTTATATCGTACTTCCTGCTGCCGGGCATTAGGGCAATGACTCGCTGACCCGAAAATCTTTGAGTAAACTCATCAGGCACACTAACATAACGCAAATCATGAACTAAGGGGTGAGCCTTCCAGAGTGAATTGACGTTATTCTCAAGCAAAAATTTATGCTCGAAAGAAAACAACGGCAAGCACAGATCGAAGTCGCGCCTGAGATTCTTGACTCGTCCTGCCCTCCATGCCCACACAGTCGGGGGGATTAACGAGATTATTTTATTCGTATAGCCTGCTTTCCTGAGAGAACGTGCCAGCAGTAAATTAAAGTCAGGGCTGTCAATTAAGACTGCAGCGTCTGGGTTTGCTCTGATTACTTCGCGGACAATTGAGTTCTTAAGCCTGAATATTCTGGGCAGTGCAGGAATGACTTCGAGAATTCCCATTAGCTTTAACTCCTCGTAGCTCCAGATTTCACGGCCTCCTGCTTTGACGGACTCAGGACCCATTAGCCCCCAGATTTCAGCGTCAGGATTTATTTTCAGGAACTCGCGGATAAAGCCGCCTGCGTAAATATCCCCGCTGACTTCTCCGCATGATAAAAATATATTCATGCTCATACCTTCAGATCCCCCATACTGCAATTTTATATTTATCAGCCAGAGCAAAAAATTTCTCAGGCTCAAGAATCAAAGTCCGTGATGACTCTACAGCAAGACAAGTTAATCCTGCCTCGTGCATGTTCTCAAGGGTCTTAGTCCCTACAGTCGGCAGATCGTAGCGCAAATCCTGGTCTTCACGCATCATCTTCACGACTACCCCGCGCCCTGCAAGAGTTCCTGCACGTTTTATCATCATGTCCGTACCTTCCATTGCTTCGATTGCAACGACAGCTCCTCCGGCTACACAAATGGCCTGGCCAAAGGAGCACGGCAAAGTCACCCGCAAAACTTTCTCGGCACATTCGATGTCAGCAAATTCGCTTGGAGCAGGTTCCCGTTTCGTTAATTTTCCCTGTGAGGCAATGAACTCCGGTAAAATCTGCCAATACGGGATGACTTCGATGCCGCCTGATTCAAAGGCTTTTACTACTGATCCCAGCAAAGAATGGTCATCTCTAAGACTTTTTTTCAGGACAGAACGCGTCAATCCGTCAAACAAGAACGGCATAAAGTATATTAGCTTCTTGGGGATTCTACCGGCCATGATTAATTTATTTGCGCCGAAACTCTTTAGCTCGCGGAGTCCCCTGCCCAGATTAGGAGTCCTCATGCGAATTAATTTGCCTGCGTATGGCTCCAATGCTTCAGGGTCATTTCTCAGCGTGAAAATCAGAGTCGAGTCCTGAATGCTGTTGAGTCTCTTTGCTATCTCAACCGGTAAAATCCCCTCACCTGCGATAAGTGCGATGTTCATGCTAAATCTTGTCAACTCTCCATGCGAAGAAGGCTGCGATAAAGAAAAACACTATGTTAGGTCCCCAGCCTGCTATTGCTGCGTGAAGGTTGCCTGACTCGCCAAGTGCCCTGCAAAGAGACATAACGACATAGTAGGCAAACACGAAGACTACGCTGATTCCGAAGCCTACCCCTCCGCCTGAACGTCCGCGCCTTGAAGCCCCGAAGCCTGCCCCCAAGACTGCCATGATGACACATGCCCAGGGGACAGCCAGCTTTAAGTGAAACATTACCCAGAGTTTCGACAAGTCAGTGCCAATGCTCTCGGCTTGATTGATATAGCTCCATAATTCATGGGCACTCATATCCGAAGGTCTGCGGGTACTGCGCTGCAACTGGGCGGGCGATAACTTTATTGCTAGCCTCTGCCTCTGAAAGCGCAACAGCAAACTTATCTCGCCTTCCCTTGAGACGCTATAGATTCTGCCGTCCTCAATCCACCATTGGGAATTAAGCCACATTCCCCGTCTTGCATTAAGGGTGCTGGTGAGTCTGCCTTCGTCGAATTCATGCATCATTATTCCCGACATTGTGCCTTTGTCAGGGTCAAGTTCGTCAATGTAGAGCACACGCTTTAACTGTCCGTTCTCTTCTTCGCGCAAGAAGACTTTCTGCTGGACTGCACTCGCCTGATTCTTCATGATCTCGTACTTCATTAACCTGTCAGCAGCTATCGAAGCAAACGGCACTACAGTTTCGTTAAAAGTCAGGGCTATTACTGAGATTAAGACAGAAGCGAGAATTATGGGCCTCAAGATTCTCCTGAAGGGAATTCCAAGAGATTTCAGGGCGATTAATTCACTTGCTGCATTAAGGCTTGACATTCCCAACAAAGTAGATAAAAGCGAACTCATTGGGACGGTCATTATTACGACTTCGGGAAGCCTGTAAAAGAATAAACGGGTAACTACACCGAAAGCTACTCCGCGTTCGATTATTAATCTTGCTGCCTGAAATAGCAGATCTCCTGCAACGAAGATAAGCACGAAAATTAATATGCCGAACATGAAAGGCCCTGCACACGCACCGAGTATTAATTTGTTGAGTAATCCGCGTTTCATTGCCTCATTGTGTCAGTGCCGTCGCTGAGTATTTTCTGGTCATAGCGTGAGTCATCCTGTCAATAAGCTCCTGAGCCTGGGGAACGTTATCAGGGTTCTCGATGCTTTCTGTGACGTTAAGGACAGTTACCCGCAGGAATTCTTCAAATGTAGGACACAAGGCATTTACTATAGAGATAAATCTCTCTGCGGCCATATCTGCGTTTCTGGCATTGCATTCTGACATTACGATTAATAACTGGAATTCTCCGGTCTGAATAACTGTATCAGTCTGTCTGATTTCCTTCTTGATCCTCTCACAGTATGCCCTGAAGGGTCTCACGTATTTCTCCATGTCTTCGTCCGGTAATAGCTGAGGGAAGACTATCCTGATCATGATTGCGCTGACAGGGTGAGAATAACGCCCTACCCTGTATAGTTCGTCTGAGATTCTTGTCAGGCCGTAATTATAAGTGTGAAGTTTAGTATCAGGGTCAATGAACTGCATATCATTTACTGACTCTGTGCTCTGAGTATCAAGAGTCTCCGCACCTTCTGAGCCTACAGGAAGTCCTTTAGGTGTAAGCTCAAAATAGAATCTGTGGCCGTTCTCAATGCTTTTGCGTCTGATGTCCCAGATTTTGTCATTAATCTCAGCTGTCTTTGCTACGGGGCTGAACCAGTCACTGATATTCTTTCCCATTATGTCAGCAAGTTCTATATCGAGCAGTGAGAGCATATCTTCAGAAAAATTCAGGATTCCCCCTGTCTCGTCAGTAATTACGTAATTCAACGGAAGTTTACGCATATCGTTCTCGACTTCTTTGACGATTACTTTATTCTTCTCGTTCTGAGCCTGGTTATAAGCTACGACAAGAGCCGCTGCACCGCAAACTGCAAGTAAAACTCCCAGCCATTGGAACATTCTTGCGCCGTAAACTATTGCCATAGGACATAATATTATGCCCTGAGCTACGGCCTGAAGTGAAGGCAAGCCGATAGAAAATCCGTTAGTGATGAATAACCCGTAAAGAATGCTGAGAATTATGAACGTCAGCCATATGAGTCCCCAGATGGCCAGGTCAACCTCGCCGACAATTGAGCCTGACCCCATTGAGCGGGCAAGCATTATCGTCAGTATCGAAACTACGGGCGGAAGAGTTGCCCACTTTAGAAAATTATTTTGTCCCATAACGCAGCTCTTCTCCTGAGGGATAGCTCAATGTGTAATCTACGATGATGTTCACTGTTCCTCCGGCCGGGACTTCGACCTCCCAGCTATAACGATTCTCTGCATCTTTTTCTTTCTGAGCAGGTTCAATGCGCTTGACTTCGAGCTTTATCTTCTCGTCAGTAGGTATCGGCAATCTGTCTCTAACTGTGATGAGCCTTGACTCGTTTGTGCCGTTAGTGATTGCGAGTTTATAGCCGCTGGTCTGGACTCCGCTGAACCATGATACACCGGTCTTGCCTACGAGGGACTCTTTCTTAATCGTGATCTGTTCGATATAGCCGAAAGGAATCTTGCGCTGACCTTCGCCGTATTCTTTGAGGTAGATTTTTCCAGAGGCATTATTATCTACCCTGAGTTCGCAGTCGCCGGGGATTAAATGCTCGTTGTCGTCCGCCATGTTAGCAATTATCCAGGCATTATTTCTCTGTTCAGGGATTAACACTATGTCCGGTGAACTCTTGAGAATTAGAGCTTCTTTTCTGATGACTTCAAACTCTGACTCCCTGCCGTCACCTGTGATTAAGCCGTTGATGTTAAGGCTTCTGTCTGAGAGGGTTTCGCTGACAGTCGTAATTTCTTCGATTGCTTCAGGCTCTTCTTCGATCATTGTATCCTCGTCAAGTTCCGCCATCATCATTGGCATAGCCCTGTCCGCTGCCATTCCTGCTTCTTTGCGTGCTGACCTGTACATCATGTTATTGCGTGAGTAGCTTGCGTTGCCGACTGAAGCTATTTCCCTTTCTTTTGGCTTGATCCCTACAGTGAGTGCCCTTAATTCAGGAGTCGTAATGCTCTCGTCAGGTGTCTTTGTGTGAAGGGTCATTCTGCCGTCATAATCAAGTCCAGTCTTCTGTGAAGCCCTGATATACATTTTAACGTCAATATTGCCTGTCGTGCTGTCAAGATTCATGATATAGCCCGGTCTCCATGCTGCCGAAGCAGTGAATGCCTCGAAAGTTACGGGCTTGGCTGCCTTGCCTGAGACGACTAAGTAATTTGTTTCGCCCTTTGGCCTTCTTGACGTTAATTCGTTGCGTAACATGGTGAGCTTCTCTTTTTCCCTGTTAATCTGAATCTTTATGTCAGCAAGTTCGTTTTCCGTGCTGAGTCTGAGTTCCTGAGCTTCTCGAATAAATTTCAGTAATTCTTCGGGTTTTGACTTTTCGGGGTTGCTCCTGTTGAGAAATTCAAGGGTCTGTTCGAGTGCCGTCTTCTTTGCTGTAAGTTCGTCAATGATCTTTGCCTGAACTTCTGCCTGATTGTTAAGCTCTTGAAGTCCTTCAGGTATCCATCTGGTGCGTGAACGGTTCTCGACTTTAATGTTGCCTTTAACTGCTTCAGGATTGATGAGCCTCACCGAGTCAGCCCTGAAAGCTCCGGGTAAAATTGCCTCGAAAGTATTATCTTCGTTGGGTTTGACTGTGAAGATGAATTTTGCTCCTGACGGGTAGAACTCAAGACCCGTAACATCGCCCGTGTAGTTATCGGGAAGCTCAAAGGCAAATGACACGCCTGCGAACGACATAACAAGCAGACAAGCTGCCAGCGAAGTGAATAACGTTTTCATGAATTAAAGAATCTCCTCTCAAATTTAAAATTAAAATTTACAATTATTATATTTTATATCTAAAGCGTATATCTAGCTCAACTTTATCTTTATCATCGTTAAGTGAATACCGTGAATTCTGAATATTATAGTGTATAATGAAAAATATTTTGCTTCCCAGCTTTATAATTTTGCGCGAAAAAATTTTTCAAGCCTGTAAAAATTAAAGCGTTATGGGTGTAAAATTAGCATTGCAAAACGTGAGAAATATATAAAGGGGCGAAAGAAATTTCAACCGAAGCATCAAAATTCAGGAGGAATGATGAATCGGCTCACCTCTCATATTTTATCAATATAAATAAATATATTAATAAATAAAAAAAGCATATCGACGGAGCGAAAATTATAAATAAATTATCTGACCGGGAGGATTTTTGTTAGTTATGGATCGCAGTCTATTAATAAATTTTTCTCAAGTATACGGACAAAACGGGACTCGAGAGGTTACCCGTAGTGTATATAACACTCATACGACCCCCCCTAAAGAGAATACTGACGCTCCGGGCGTACTTGGCTTATCATTTGAAGATATGCTGAATGACTCCCTGAAGAAAGTAAACACCCTGCAGCTTGACGCAGAAAAGAAAATCAGGGACTTGGCTATCGGCGATGTTGATGACATTTCCGAAGTAGTTTTGGCAACATCAAGGGCCGACACTGCTTTAAGACTCGTTATGGAACTCCGCAACAAATTTCTTGATGCTTACCAGGCTTTATCAAGAATTACAGGTTAGAATTAAATCATCATGGATACATTAAGACGCTGGGGAGCCTCGTTTTTAACCTTCTGGTCCGCATTAAAACTTTGGCAGAGGGCGTCAATAATCTTAGCGATATTATTAGTTCTCGGAGGGCTTGGTGCGTTAATCTTCATGACTGGAAGCACCCACTATGAGCCTTTGTATGCCGGCCTTGAAGTCGAGGATCAGGCTGCCATAGTTGATTACTTGCGTGAAAATAATATCTCGTACAGATTAGACCCAAAGTCAAACGCCATACTGATGCCTGGCAATGCAGTTTACGAGACAAGATTAACCCTTGCCCAGATGGGACTGCCCAAGGGAGGCACTACAGGCTTTGAAGTCTTTGACAAGAACGAGATGGGTATGAGCGAATTCCAGCAGAGAATCGCCTACATGAGAGCCATTGAGGGAGAACTGGCCAGAACGATTTCACAGATGGCACAGGTTGAAAATGCCCGTGTCAGTGTAGTAATCCCGGAGCAGAGATTATTCCTTGAGCAGCAGAAACCCTCAACAGCTTCGGTCTTGCTTAGACTCAGGCAGGGAGCTTCACTCGGCCCGACTCAGGTGAAGTCAATCATTCACTTAGTAGCACACAGCGTTGACGGACTCGAACCAGATGCAGTTACAGTTGTCGACACCAACGGCAGAATCTTGTCAGATATGGTATCTGACAGCATGATAATGTATAACCCGGACGGCTCAAACACAGTAACGAGTGTCCAGAGGGAATTAGAACGCCAGCACGAGCGCGAACTCGAAAATAAAGTGCGAATGATGTTAGAGCAAGTCTTCGGTCCCGGCAGCGCAGTCGTAAGGGTCAAAATAGATTTGGACTTCGACAAGAGGACAAGCTCATACGTTGAATACACCCCGAACCCTGAAACAGGCACAGGAGTCCCCAGAAGCAACGAACGCATGGAAGAAAGCTACACCGGTCAGGGTAATCCGGTAAACGGCAATCCCGGAACTACGACAAATATACCAGGTTATGCAATAAACTCGACTACTATAGAGAGCGAATACAACAAGTCTAACTCTACAACAAACTACGAGATTACGACAAGAAAGGGCGACCAGGTAGTAACACCCGGAGGCATCAGGAGATTGACGGCTTCAGTCTTAATCGATGACAGGACTAATAATATTACGAGTGAGAGGCTCGAAGCCTTAGAAGAAATAATTCAGTCAGCAATCGGATTTAATGCCCAAAGAGGGGACAGTCTGGTCGTCAGGGCAATGAGATTCTCTACAACATTTGCGGATAACATGGCAGAGCAGCTCAGACAAGAGAGAATGTGGAAGATTATTTCAGGTTCTATTGCAGCATTCTTTGTGTTATTGCTCTTGCTGGGTGGCTTATTCTGGTGGTGGAGAATGAAGAAGGCAAGGCTCGCCATTCAGGAAATCGAAGCAGAGGGCAGGAAGGTCCCGACGATTCAGGAAATGCTCACTTCACCGGATTTGCTTGCATTCCAGGGTGAGATGGCAGTGCTTGAAGAACAGCTCAAAGCCTACGCTAAGAATCATCCTGAAGAGATTGCAACTCTTGTTAATGAATGGCTCTCTATGGACAGCTAAAGCGGTTGGCAAGACCCCTCTGTCAGCAAGCTGACATCTCCCCTTATCAGGGGCGAAGGTAGCGAGTAATAGAGTTACGCCCCCTGTCAAGGGGGAGAGGGCCACTTGTGGCGAGGGGGTAATGGTGAAAAATGTTACATAATTAACTAAGAAGGGAGTTATAAAGACATGCCCAAAGAAGAAGCCGGAGCAAAAGGACTCTCAGGACGCGAGAAGATTGCAGTCTTAATGGTCTCGCTTGGGAGTGAAATAGCTCCTGAAGTCTATAAGAAGCTCGATGATGCTACGATTGAGCTTATTACACTTGAGATAGCAAATTTAAGAAAGGTAACGCCTGACGTGAAGCTCACTGTCCTTAAAGAGGCACAGGAGATTTTGATGGCCCGTGAGTTCATGGCCCGCGGTGGTGTTGAATATGCCCGTGATGTCCTTGAGAAGGCACTCGGCCCAGAGCGCGCTCAGAATTTACTTGCAAGGATCACAGCAAGCCTTCAGGTCAAGCCGTTTGATTTCATGAGACATACAGATGCAGGACAGATTTTAGGCTTTATCCAGAACGAACACCCGCAGACTATTGCGTTAATTCTATCGTATTTAGAGCCGACTCAGGCAGCAATGATTCTTTCAGGACTTAACCCGATTCTTCAGGCCGATGTCACGAAGAGAATCGCAAACATGGATCGCATTACTCCGGAAGTCTTAAGGGAGGTAGAACGAGTGTTAGAGCGCAAGTTAAGCACAGTCATGGGGCAGGACTTCACCGTTGCAGGCGGTATTGATGCAGTTGTTGCAATCGTCAACAGTACTGACAGGGCTACAGAACGCAACATCATGGAATATCTCGAAGAAAATGACCCGGAACTCGCCGAAGAAATCAAGAAGAGATTATTCGTATTTGAGGATTCTATGAGACTTGACGACAGGTCTTTGCAGAGAGTGCTGCGTGAGGTTGACCTCAAGGAACTCAGCCTTGCCCTCAAGGGAGCGACCGAGGACCTCAAGACGAAATACTTCAAGAATATGTCAAAACGTGCAGCAGAAATGTTACAGGAAGATATGGACTTCATGGGACCTGTACGAGTCAAGGACGTGGAAGAAGCCCAGCAGAAAGTCGTCAACGTTATCCGCAGCCTGGAAGAGCAGGGCGAAATAGTCATTGCCTCTGGCGGAGGAGACGATATGATTGTCTAGTAATCTTGCTCATCAGCGGGTCTTGAGGACAGTTAGATTACTCCCTCAGGCCGTGAAAATTGGCATTCTCGAAAGCGAAATCAAACAGGAAGGCACAAAACCTGAAGCTAAACCGGGCAAAGCAGAAAGACCAGAAAAAGCTGCAAAGCCGGAAGTCCAGATTCGCATGGCCGAGCAAAATGCAAGGGAAATCGAGGAGTTATCGGCTCAAATCAGGGCGTTGACTAATAGTCTAAGCAATGCAGAAGTCGCTAATGCAGAGTTGTCCGAAGCAAAGGCGAAACTTGACCGTGAAATCGGCGGCATTAAATCAGACTACGAGAACCGCAGGAAGACTCTGGAGGCTGAAGCAAATTCAAATGCTCAGAGAATCGCTGATGAGGCAAGAGAAAAGGCAAAACGTGAGGGCTTTACTCAGGGACACAACGAGGGACTCACCCAGGCAAGAAAAGAAGTAGAGCAGGAATATCTCGCAAAATTCGCGAAACTTGCAGGGGTAATCGAGAACTTAGGCAAGAATCTTGAGGCAAATTTTGCAGAACTCGTTAAATTAAACCAGCCCAGATTAATTAGAGTCTGGACTGAAATGTTACGGCGGATGCTTTACAGGCAGGTCGAGCTGAACCCAGACACGATTGACTCAGTGTTGAATGAACTGCTTTCACGACTCAGCGACAAGAATCAGGTTTTGATTTACGTAAGCCCCGAAGATTTAAAGCAATTAGAGGGCAACATGGACTCAAAATTTCAGGAGGCACTCAGGGGAGTCAAACGTCTTGAGTTAAAGTCAGACCCCAACGTCGAAAAGGGAAGCTGCCTAGTCGAGACAGGACTCGGAGTCTACGATGCCCGCTGGAAGACCCAGATGAGTCAGGTTGAGTCAGTCGTTAATGACATTTTCCAGCAGGTTACAAAGGAAGATAAATAATGAGTGAAGTAGATTTAGAGCTTGCAGAACCGAATTTATTTCAGTTATTTTCGGTGGACTTATTACAGAAACCGCTGATAAAGATTAACGGTCGAATCGTTCAGGTCGTTGGCCTCGTAGCAGAGTCTCAAGGCCCCGATGTCAGGGTCGGCGATTTGTGCCATATATGTTTCCGTGACGGCTCTCATGAACTCGATGCTGAAGTTGTCGGCTTTCGCGGTGACAGAGTCCTGCTAATGCCCCTGGGAGCTTTGCAGGAAGTCGGACCAGGCTGCGATGTCGTCTCAACTAACAGACCCCTTGAAGTCCCGGTCGGTGAAGCATTGCTTGGCCGAGTCCTTGATGGTCTGGGGAATCCAATCGATGACAAAGGCCCGATAGTTGCGAGTGATTTCTACCCGTTGTACGCTACTCCTCCTCACCCGTTAAGGCGCAAAATGGTCGATACCCCGTTAAGTGTCGGAGTCAGAGTTGTTGACGGAATGTTGACTCTCGGCAAAGGCCAGCGTATAGGAATCTTCGCAGGTTCAGGTGTAGGCAAGAGTACTTTACTCGGAATGATGGCGCGATACACTACGGCGGACGTTAATGTAATTTCTCTGGTTGGTGAACGTGGCCGTGAGGTTCGGGAATTCATCGAGCGTGATTTAGGCCCCGAAGGTCTCAAGCGTTCGGTTCTCGTAATAGCAACTTCTGACCAGCCTGCATTGATAAGGCTCAAGTCAGCAATGACAGCTACGGCAATCGCAGAGTATTTCAGGGATCAGGGTAAAGACGTGCTCCTGATGATGGACACTGTAACGCGTGTTGCCCGTGCCCAGCGTGAAATCGGCCTTGCAATCGGTGAACCCCCTGCTACACGAGGCTATACCCCTTCAGTGTTTGAGATGCTGCCGAGATTACTGGAACGTGCGGGAGCCGGTGAGGTAGGAAGCATTACGGGAATTTACACGGTCTTAGTTGACGGCGATGACATGAACGAACCTGTTGCGGATACAGTCCGGGGAATTCTTGACGGTCACATAGTTTTGTCGAGAAAGATTGCTGCTAGAAATTTCTATCCTGCTGTGAGTGTCCTTGACAGCGTGAGCCGAGTCATGCCTGCCTTAGTCTCCCGTGAGCATTTGAACTCAGCCGGTAGAGTCCGCGATCTGCTTGCTACTTATGCCGAATCAGAAGACCTGATTAACATAGGCGCATACAAAGCAGGGAGCAACATGAGGGTTGACTGGGCACTGGCTAACATGGAAGAGGTCCGCAAGTTCTTATCGCAGAGAGTTGAGGACCCTACGAGCTTTGAAGAGACTGATTCAAGGTTATTGCAGCTGGCTCCGTATCCGACAGCACCGGCTCAGACTCAGGCTCAAGCCCAGTAAAGGAGCAAGATTCACATGAACGAGAGAATAGCAACGTTTAACAGGATATTAAAGATTCGCGAAGATTTACGCAAAGATGAGCAGGCAATACTGGCCTCAGAACGCAATGAAGAGCGCGAAGTCCTGACTCAATTAACCAGACTCGAAAATGAGAAGGCCCAGGCGATAAGCGACTTCAGCCAGACAGGAGTCCAGGCAATTTCTGCGAGTGATTTATGGTTTCAGAGGCAGTTCATCGACGCAATAAACACTGACATAATGCACGGCAATCAAGCCCTCGATGATGTCAGGGCGCGGATCGTTGACACAGAAGCAAGGCTCGTAGAAAAGCACAAGGATGTCCGCATAATGGAAACTTATATAGACCACCTGAAAGAAGCAGATTTTCAGGAGCAGCTCAACCTCGAACAAAACGAACTCGATGACGTTGCGACAATGCAATTCTCACGAAAGGAAGCGATTTAATCATCATGGTAGGCCCAAATTACACGAATATAACTAGAGTATTAAGCCGCATAGACGAGATTAACAGGCAGATGACCCCGGAACTATATCAGCCTCAGCCTAACCCGGTCAAAAGCAGATTCGTTGATGTCCTGAACGAAGTAAATGACGCTAAGAGCAGGAAAATTCCCGGACTTAAAGCAGCCTCAGGCAAGACGAATTACACAGAGATGAAGGACATAATAGACTCATGTGCCGAGAAATATAATATAGACTCAGAATTAATCAGGGCAATGATTCAGGTCGAGTCAGGCTGGGATACAGGCGCAGTCTCCAACAAAGGCGCACAGGGTCTGATGCAGCTGATGCCCCGAACCGCGGCGATGTTGGGAGTAAATGATCCATTCGATCCCGTGCAAAATATTGAAGGCGGTGTAAGATATATTTCTGATTTGACCGATAAATACAGAGGGGACATCGAGAAGGCTTTGGCAGCATACAACGCAGGGCCTACTCGTGTAGATTCAGGAAATATTCCGGAAGTCTCAAGGCGTTACGTGAAAAATATAATGGCTATATATCGCAAGTTAAGGGAGGTAGGCTAATTAAATGGCAGATGAGAGACCGGCACAGGACGCAGCAGCAAGCCCTGAACCTGTAGTAGTCAAGAAAAAGAAAAAGAAGAAGAAGATGGGAAAGCTAACGATACTATTATGGCTCCTTCTTCTTGCATTGGGTACTGGAGTCGGAATGCACCTGAGCGGCATTTGGGACGGCAGACCCTTATTCTGGAGCATCGTGCCAAATATCCCTTATGTAGGCAAACAGTTAGCGGAGTTCTTTCAAGTTCCCGAATTTTACGCACTTACTGTAACTGAACGCCGTGCAGTCGAGCTTGAGCAGTGGCAGAGAAGGCTTGACGAGCGCGAGAGGCATTTACAGGAAGGCGATGTTGAGAAGCTGGCAAACTTAGACAACAGGGAGATCGAGTTACTGGCCTTGTCACGTGATGTTGACTATAGAATCCGGAGACTCAGACGGCTTGAAGCTAATGCAAACGCTGCTAATGCTAATTCAGACGCACCTTCACAGGCAGAACTTGACTTAATGAATCAAGTAGCAAGAACCTATCAGGACATGTCAGCACGTAACGCGGCCAAGATAGTCGAGCAATTGCGGGATAATCTCGCTGTCGAATTGCTCAAGAAACTCCCTAACGATGCAAGGGCTTCGATACTCGGCAAAGTGAAAGCCACGAAGGCAGCCAGACTCACGGAATTAATGGCAAGTCCCCAGCAGTAAATTTATCAGGAGGGCTTTAATCATGACATCAGAAATCTTTAACTTTATTCAGGCACAACCCCAGACCCAGACTCAAGCTCAGGGCCAGGTTAAGGGCACTTCTCAGAATGCTAATAACTCAGGAGCAGAGCCGGGACTCTTCGACAGCCTTATGAATGAATATGCAAATATAAATCAGGATTCAGAACAGCAGGTAAATCAGGTAAATCTTACGCTCAACATAAATCTTAATCAGGAGCAGCAGGTCATAATCACGTCCGGCAATAATACACTATCACAGGCAGGACTGGATATTCTTGCAGGCGTTAAGAAAGATTCAGAAGGTCATGAGGTATTTATCCCTGAAAGATACATGATGAATCAGCAGCCCCAAGATGGCATCAAGGCTACAGAGGCATTCATTGCACAGGATACAGGCGACCTTGTTGCACGCATTATGGGCGACAAAGACATTGCTGCGAAAATTGCTGCTCTCCCTGACGACAAATTACAGGAGGTCAGCAAGATTCTTGAGGTTATCCAGAATTCTGAATCAGAGTCAGAGATTAATACAGGACTTGAGAAATTATTTGCACTAATCAGCGAAACTAACGAGGATAATAATATTTCGCAGGCCGTAAATCTTCCTGATGATGAGACAGAAATTAAAACAGACGGCAATAAAGACTTTGCTCACGAGATAGACTCAAAACCTTCACGAGAGATTAACGCACCTGAAGACTCACCGTTAAGCTCAAAAGAGAGTGACTCTCAGGACGAGAAAGATGACGAGAAGCCTGAAGATAACTCACTCATTCAGGAAAATGTCAACAACTTTGCAGGTTTTGCCCAGGTTCAGGGAGATAACACGAAGCCCGTAAATGACGCAAAACCCGATGACATTACGGTAAATAAAGACGCTCCCAGACACACGCCTCAGACTAGACTCACACGCAATAATAACGAGGCCGTGAAGAGTAATCCTGACGATGTGCCAGAAAAGAGTAACGAGTCAAAGACTGACTCAAGGTTTGCCAATGTCCTTAACGATGAAGAAGAAAATGGGAACGAAAACGAAAATACTTCTTCACAATATAATAATAGGGATAATCAGGGCAATCAGGATAATCAGGAGAAAAATTTCAGCCAGAGCCGCGATGATTTTGCAGCGTCGAGAAATTCATCACGTTCACGCAATGACACTCGCAGGGTGAGTAACTCGACTCAGAGTCAGACGGACTTCACTGCCAACGCTCGAAGGACTGAATCTCACTCTAACTTTCAGTCATTCTTTGAGGACGTTTTATCGAGCAGGAGAACAGCAAGCACTCCTCAGCCTTTGAACTTGAGAGCAGCTTACAATCTCAATCAGAGCGAAACACTCCGGGACGGGATCGTCAACGTTGTTAGATTCATTCGAGCCGACGGAGTCCACAAGGCGAGCTTGATAATTGACCCTCCGGCAATCGGCAGAATTTCGGTAGAATTGACTTCCAGCACGTCAGGAGTCGAGGCTTCAATTAAAGTAGCAAGCGAACAAATCCGACAATTAGTGCAGGATCAGCTGACTCAGCTCCGTATGAATTTATCCCAGCAGGGCGTACAAGTTGCAGAGTTCACAGTGGACGTTCAGCAGGATAATCAACAGAGTCAAAATCAGAACCAGAACAACAATCAGCAGGAAAATACTGGAGCAGTCAGGGGACTTATAGCAGACGATGAGCCTGAAGAGTTACGGGTGGATTTGCAGGAAGGTCTGCTTTACTGGGTAGCATAAAACTTTATGAACAGGAGAAAAAAATCATGGCAGTAACAGACGTTAATAACTATACAAATCTTGCAAATATAGCTTCGACTAACATAGCAAGCACGGGCACGAACACGGCTGCAGCAGTAACTCAGGCGACCAGTAACGAACTGGGTAAAGACGCGTTCCTTAAATTACTCATTGCCGAACTCTCGAATCAAGACCCGTTAAATCCTATGGAAGACAGGGAATTTATCTCACAGATGGCTACGTTCTCAAGCCTTGAACAAATGCAGAACATGAACAAGACCCTTGACACTATGGCAGAAGCAAATAAATTCTCAGCAGTGAGTTACGTAGGCAAGGCAGTAGCTTTCACAAAAGGTGAAGGCGAAGATGCCCAGCAGACAGTCGCAGTCGTCAGGGCTGTGTGGTTCGACAACGGAAAAACTATTCTCGATACGACCGAAGGCGAAGTAGACCTC
>JAFSQO010000295.1 GCA_017446645.1 Synergistaceae bacterium
AACGGGATTCGAACCCGCGACCTACGGCTTGGAAGGCCATCGCTCTAGCCAACTGAGCTATTCCCGCACGTAATCCTCATTTCACTCTGGTCGGGGCGAGAAGATTCGAACTTCCGACCCCCTGCTCCCAAAGCAGGTGCGCTAACCAGACTGCGCTACGCCCCGCTATGTTACTGTTACTGTGGCCATTCACGAGAGATTATTATAACTCTAAAGCCTCATTTGTCAAATCATGAATCAAAAACTGCCCGTACACATTGCTGCATGTTGACTTGTGAAAATATCTGCTGCTGAAAATAATGCTGCCTTACCTGATATTGTAACCCTTTCAGATTCAAGACTTTCAAGACTGCAATACAGCCAGCCGCCTCTCTCTGAAGCCTGATATGCCGTGATATCCTTTTTGTTGAGAACTCTTGACCAGTAAGGCGCGATATGACAATGACCGGAACCGCAGACAGGGTCTTCAGTGACTGCAATTTTAGGCGCAAAACTCCTTGATATACAGTCAGCCCCGTCAGTGCCCCGCGATGTTATGTGAAGCAGAAGTCCTTCAAGGGTCTTCACTTTATTCATGTCAGGCTTGCAGTTTATGACCTGTTCAGGGGATTTCATGACGCACATTAAGTCACGTCCCATGAATGCAGCTTCAGGTTCAAAGCCTATTGCCTGAGTCATAGAGTCGCTGACTTTAACAGGGGTCAAGTCATAAACCGGAAAATTCATAGCAAGAAAGTCATCATGTTTATTCACGATTAATTCACCGCTCATTGTGTCAAATATAATCTTGTCCGAATCTCTCTCGTAAAAACGCAATAAGACATAAGCACTTGCAAGGGTAGCATGACCGCACAAATCTATCTCAGCACCAGGAGTAAACCAGCGGAGTTTATAGCGTCTGTCAGATTCTCTCATGATGAAGGCAGTCTCAGAAAAATTATTCTCGCGTGCTATGTTCTTCATCAAATCCTCGTCAGGCCAAGAGTCAGAATCAAGTACACAAATTGCTGCCTGATTGCCCGAAAAAATTTTGTCAGTGAATGCGTCAACAATATATTGCTTCATTAAATCACTCTCCTTAATTGATACAATTTTTACTATGCTATCATAATCCTAACTCAAAATCATAGATATAAACGGAGGAAATTTTTACCATGAAAAGATTTATTGCATTACTGTTTATCACTCTCTTATGTGAGACCTCATGGGCTGCAAAATATCCCGAACTCGGTGCCTGCACTGGCAACAACGTAAGAGTCAGACAGACTCCTGGAACTGACGGCAAAATTATCGGACGAATCGAAGACTCAAGAAATCAATTCGTGATACTCGGTGAAGAATACGATGACAATCAAAATCTCTGGTACATGATTGACCTTCCGACAAAGAAAGGCACTGCCTACATATCAGCAAGATACGCAAATTACGGCTGGTACTTCGGCAATGATAGAACTATCCCTACAGGAGATGCATTTGTGAAGGTGCGGCTGACCTTTGGGATTTATCCTGAGAAGGCACGGGCATTACTCGGAAAGCCGCTGAAGTCTGTGTCAGACTCTCTTGAGTACCCTGGATGCAAACTCTGGTACAACGAAGACAGCTTGCACAGAATCGAAATCTCTAAACGCGGTTATACCCTGGCAGGCGTTCAGATTGGGGACTCCTGCGACAAGTTAATCGCCTTGGGAATGCCAGAAGACTATAGCGATGACCACGAGGGCTGGACTTACACGAACTCAGAGACCGGCGAGGAATTTTTCTTCCAGTTCAACAGCAGCAATGACGGTGAAATTATTATCGACTGGATGAGCTGGGAGTGCCCCGTAGCAGCAGGCTAGGGTGAATATATATTCAGTAAATAAATAATAATACTTTACAAATAAAACTAAATAATTTATATTTTTAAAATGAGGTTGTATTCTGTTGATAAGTGGCGCGATTAAGTGGCTTACATCCTAATACAATTAAGAAATTGGGCAGATGAAGGCAAAATTTATAGCACTAGAACGAAAGGAGGACATCGCAGAGTTGACATTTCAGAGTATATAATCCCCAAAACGGAAGAAAAAGTTGGAGATAAATATACAATCTGCTATTGTCGTGTTTCAAGTGCCAAGCAGAAAGATGACTTAAACAGGCAAGTTGAATATATGCGAGAACAATACCCTGATGCTGAAATTATCAAAGAAATCGGAAGCGGAATCAATTTTAAACGCAAAGGGCTGTGTCGGATATTGGGACGAGCTATGTGCGGAGATGTCATCACGCTTGTGGTTGCCTACAAAGACCGTCTTGCAAGATTTGGGGCAGACATCATCGAGTTTATTCTCAACCAAAATGGCGGTAAACTCGTGGTTCTCAACGAAGTTTCACTTTCCCCCGAAGAAGAACTTACCGGAGATTTGCTCACAATTCTGCACGTATTTTCATGCAGACTTCACGGACTGCGAAAATACAAGTATGAAATCTCGAAAGATACGAATTTATCCGACAGCAAAACAGAGACAGATTCTGAGGCAGTGGCTGGGGACTTCGAGATATGTTTACAACCAGACGATTGAATATCTTAGACAGCCTGAAACGCAGGCTAACTGGATAACAATTAAGAAATGGTTATTGAAGAGTTTACCTGAATGGGCAGTAAAAGTTCCGTTTCAAATCAAGTCAATAGCAGTGAAAGACGCATGTCAAGCGGTAAAAAACTGTAAGGCAAAATTCAAAAAGACAAAACAGTATTGTGAAGCAAAATTCAGGAGTAAGCACAATAAAAGACAAACGATTTATATTCCTAAAAGCGCGTTAAAACCAGAACATGGTGTTTATTATACGATTTTAGGAGATTTGAAAACTTATGAAAAATTCCCTGAACCTAAAGGAGACTGCCGTTTAACGTATCAGAGCGGAAGATGGTTTATAAGTGTTCCTGCAGAAATTATGACGAAACCTGAGAACCAAAGGCGAATAGTTTCTGTAGCTCCCGGAGTAAGAACATTTATAACATTTTACAGCCCAGAAAGTTGCGGCAAACTTGGGAATGAAGATTTTTCGAGGATTCAAAGATTATGTCATTGGCTGGATAATTTAATATCGCGAATGTCGAAAGCTGAACGCAAACAAAGATATAAAATGCGAAAGGCAGCAGATAGGATGCGGTGGAAAATCCGAGATTTAATCGATGAAATACATCATAAAGCGGCATTATTCCTGGTGAAAAACTTTGACATAATAATAATTCCTAAGTTTGAAACAAGTCAGATGTCTAAACGAAAGACGCGAAAAATAAAATCCAAATCTGTACGTTCAATGTTGACGTTTGCCCATTTTAGATTTCAGGAATTTTTACGCAGCAAAGCGATGGAATACGGAAAACGAGTAATTGCTCAAGATGAAGCATACACATCGAAAACGTGTTCATGGAACGGAATAATAAAAAACATCGGAGGAGCAAAAACAATACGAGACGGAGAAATAGTTATGGACCGGGACTATAACGGCGCACGTGGAATATTTCTGCGTGCCTTGCGAGATTCAGCTTTTTCTCATTAAAAAGAGAATTACTATACCCAAAATATTTAACTATTATTAAGAAATATTAAATATTAGTAGGTTAAAAGAATCGGTCTTAGAACCCAGAATGAATATCTCTGACGGTTGGAGACCTGCGAAAGGCCAGCGCGACATTTACGGGAATCTAATCGAGGACAGAGTCTATAACACACTCGATTACGATTACAACATAATTATTCAAGACAGAACCAGAGCCGTAGCCGAAAGAATAACGGATTACCTGAAGCAGACAGGACGAAAGCAGCGAACGATAATTTTTTGCGCTAACGAAGATGCTGCCGGGAGAACCCGAAAAGAAAT
>JAFSQO010000296.1 GCA_017446645.1 Synergistaceae bacterium
CGCTCTCTTTCTGGTAATTCTTGAAGGGCTTCGATCAACTGCTGCTTCTCGCTTTCTGCTTCGAGCCTCTCAGGTGCTCCTTCTCTGTCGTCAGCAAGAGTTGCCTCAATCGGGACCTCGCCGTCATCTAACGGAGTCGTATCGTCAAGCGAAGTGATATAGCCCCGTGAAGCAAGCTCCTGGACTTCGTAGTATTCGTCTTCATCGATGCCAAGTTCTTCCATGAGCCATTCATCGCGGAGTTCGCCCTTATCACGCAAAATTTTCTCCATTGCCCTGTTGAGTCTCTGCACTTTTTCGCGTCCTGTTCGTGAAAACCAGTCGCATTTTCGTAACTCGTCAAGGATTGCGCCCCTGATTCTGGGTATCGCATAAGTCTGGAAGACAAAACCCTTTGCCGGCTCAAATTTATCTATTGCGTCGAGTAAGCCGAATACCCCGAAACTTAAAATATCTTCATAATCAAGACCCTGGGGAGGTGAGACTGCCATTCTGCTGACGACGTATTTTATTAAAGGCAAATATCTCCTCACAAGCTCGTCACGTATTGCAACAGCCTTTGAACGCGAGAACTCTTCCCATAATTTTTTCTCGTCTGAAGTTGTCATATCTCATTTACTCCCTTACCGAGAGTCTTTACTTTGAGCATCCAATTACTCGTCGAAAATTCTATCGTTCGGCCCTTATTGCCTCCTGTATCAGAAGCTACGAGCCTTATACCGAAACCTGTTAATCTTCTCGTTGTCTCACGGACATTCTTTGCTCCTACTGTCAGGAATTCTGCATTTATTCCGGGCAGCGCAAACATCTGTGCCCCTCCTGCAATTTTTGCCCGAATCCTGCTCTGTGCTGCACCCTGCTTGAGCATTCCTTCAACTAATGCCGGTACTGCAGTGTCTGCATACTTGCCTACTTTTTCGGAACCTGTAAGCCCTCTTGAGTCAGGCAGCATTATATGAGCCATACCAGCAACTTTTGCTACGTTGTCGAACAACACAAGCCCGATACATGAGCCAAGTCCAAGCGTTATTAACTTGACAGGGGCCTTCATGACGAGCAAATCAGCCATGCCGAGAACTATGCTATTTTCAGCCATCACAACACCTTCAGCTTTCTCAGAAGTAGATCCAGGGCATCAGGGTCAGGAATTAAGATAATGTGACCGGAGATCTTCCGGCCTTCATCAAGTCCTTCTACACTTAGCTCAGTATTTACGAGCAGTGCAGTTTCTCCCATCTGTCCATAAATCGAGGCTACTACGTCCAGAATAGAACTCAGCATGTCATGAGCTACACCGGGTACGCTTATTTGGTGCTGAGTCCCTAATAATAAATTTATAGCGTTCAGAAATGAGCTTAATACTATATTGCCTACTTCACTTAATGCACTGTCGACCATTTCCTGAGGCAATTCATCTACCGGGATATAACTTCCGAACTGCTGTTTTAAGAGCAGCTCGACCATTAAACTTGCATCTTCTTCATTCTGAATAAAGATCAGGCTGCATTGAAAGCCCCCCGTTGACCGCACAAAGACTGCTCCGACGATTTCCATAGGGTCGCCGTAGTGTCCGCCGAGTTCATAAATCGAGACTAATTCAACCTGAGGAACGCTCATGTGAATCATTCTCGACAATAAACCGCTCAGGGCAGTAGCCGCGTTGCCTGTGCCTATATTGCCGACCTCACGAATTGCATCAAGCTGCAGCGCATTGAACGACGCTATATCATCAGCCATTGTCATTTACTCCTTTAGCCTTTAGTCGAATAAAACGAAGCAACGTCAAGAATCAGTGCAACATTTCCGTCTCCAAGAATTGTCCCGCCTGTAATACCGTCAATTTTGGCCAGGAACCTTCCCAGTGATTTAATGACTATTTCCTGCTGGCCTATTAATTCGCTTACTATAAAGCCTGTTTTGTTTTTGCCTATCTTGACAACTACTACAGGATATTCGATTCTGTCAGTTTCGACACCTTCAGAGCCAAGTATATCGCCCAGATCATTCAGGGATAGCACTTCACCGCGCAGTAAAGTCGTAGGCTCGCCGTGAACTGTCTTGATGTCTTCCTTGCGAACCATGATAGTTTCTTCGACATTCTCAAGAGAAATTGCATAGGTCTCTTTGCCTACCCTGATTAATAACGATAAGACTATGGCAAGGGTTAAAGGCAGCCTTATATAAACGTGAGTTCCTTCGTTCTTTTTGCTGACAAGGTCAAACTGTCCGCCCAGCTGCTCAACTTTAGTCTTGACGGCATCCATTCCGACTCCGCGTCCGCTTAAATCCGTAATCTGCTTGGCCATGCTGAAGCCAGGTAAAAGCACTATCTGGGTTGCCTCATCATCTGTCATGATGTTAGCTCTGTCTTCGGTGATGATGCCGCGTTCGATTGCCTTCCGCTTGACTTTCTCCGGGTCAATGCCTGCACCGTCATCGCTGACTTCTATAACAACGCCGCTGCCTTCCTGATAAGCTGCGATCTTTAGGATCCCCTTTTCGGGTTTGCCGAGTGCCTTGCGTTCTTCAGGGTGTTCGATTCCGTGATCCATTGAGTTACGGATTAAGTGAACCATGGGGTCGCCGATCTCGTCAATTACTGTCCTGTCAAGTTCTGTGTCTTCACCTTCGAGGACTAACTCAACGTTTTTATTCAGGGTCTTGCACAAGTCGCGGATGAGTCTGGGGAATCTGTCGAAAGTGAAACTTACCGGGACCATTCGCAATTTTGTGACGAGTTCCTGAATGTCGCCGGAAATTCGCCCTAACTGTGATAAAGTATCATCGAACTGCCGCAATCTTGCTTCCTGAACAAGCCTTTCGATTCTGGCACGTGAGATTACTAACTCGCCGACGAGATTCATTAGCTTATCAAGTCTGCCTATATCGACTCTGACTGTCTGACCGCTCTTCTTGACTCCTTCTTTCTTGATAGGAGCTGCCGGGGCTGCTGCTTGCTGAGGTGCAGGTGCTGCAGGAGCTTGAGCAGGTTCTGGGGCATGTTCCTGGACCTGAGCAGGTTCAGGAGTCTGAGAATGTGCCGGAGCAGATGACGCGTCAACTTTCACTTCAGTAACTTCAGCACTCTGGACATCGCCAATTTTCTCAATAGCTGCCTTGACTTCTTCGGCAGGTGCAGGAGTCGCAACGTAAATCGTGAAGTCGAAATCAAACTCTTCTTTCTCAAGTGCCTCAGTCGGAGGTTCAGAACGGGCAATCTCTCCCATTTCTTCGAGCCTGTTTACAACCATATAGGCACGTGCAGCCTTAAGTAAGCAGCTCTGACTCAAAGTAACGTGAACACTGTAGGCATTCGCCCCTTCATCGTTAGCTTTTTTGACCCATTCAGCATCTTGACCTGAAACCCCTGAGCCTGAAGCAGCCGGAGCAGGTGCAGGGCCTTCATTACGCAGACTGTGAACCATCTCGGAGACATCGATATGAGCATCATTGCCTCCGCCTCTGATTGAGTCAGCCATTGCCTGAAGGGTATCAAGACCGGTGAATAGCATGTTCATGTCATTCTCAGTTAAGGGCCTCGTTCCCTTTCTGGCAGCGTCGAGCCTGTCCTCCATTGCGTGAGTAAGTCCCATCATGTTAGTAAAGCCCATTGTGCCGGCCATGCCTTTTAACGTGTGAGCAGCCCTGAATATCTCGTTAATTACGTCCATGTCGACCATGTTTTTTTCCAGAGCTAGCAGTAAATCATCTAATTTTTGTACGTTATCGTCAGTTTCATCTAAGAATGCTCCCAGATACTGACTCATATCCATATCGGCCAAAGTATTTATACCCCCTTAATTTTTTACAAGCCTGACCATAGCATCAGCAATTTCGTTCAGAGGCAGGACTTCATCGACTATTCCTGCATCTACTGCGGCTTTCGGCATTCCGTAAACAACGCAGGTCTTCTGGCTCTCTGCTATGACGTATGCGCCTTTTCTCTTGAGGGCAACGGCACCGTCAGTACCGTCACGTCCCATTCCTGTTAAGATTACGCAAAGGACATTACCGCCGTACTCGTCAGCTACGCTCAAGAACATTATATTTGCGGCAGGTTTAACGCTCAAGACAGGAGGAGCATCACTCAGACCGCAGACGGCAACCCCTGCACGACGCTTGACGACTAAGTGACTGCCACCGGGGGCTATTACTACGCGCCCTGGTTTGAGAGTCAATCCGTCAAAGCCTTCGACGACTTCCACTTCAGAAGACTCGTTTAATCTCCTGGCAAAAGAACTCGTGAATTCTTTCGGCATATGCTGGGTAATCACAATCGGAACGGGAAATTTTTTGGGCAATCTTGGTATCAGGTCACTCAATGCCATAGGTCCTCCCGTTGAGCTTGCAATAGCAACGATGTCACGCCGTCCTGTGCTGACTGGAGGCATCATTTTCCTAAAGCCTGAACCCAGACCAAAATCCTGAACTTTAGAAGCACCTCCGAAAAATCCAGAGCGAGTCCTGAGTCTGGCAGTGCTTGCTGCTATGACCTTGTCGATTAATTCCTGGCCTATGTCCCTGATATTCAGCGAGATCGAACCAGAAGGCTTGCCTATGAAATCAACACAGCCCAGAGCAAGAGCCTTCATTGTAGTGTCCGCACCTTCCTGAGTAACGGAGCTTACCATTATTACGGGAAGTGGATTAGTTCTCATAATTTCCTCGAGTGCCTGGAGTCCGCTCATGTTTGGCATTTCAACGTCCATAGTAACTATATCAGGACGCACGAGCTGTATTTGCTTCAATGCGTCTTTGCCGTCACGGGCAGTCCCTGCGACTTCGATTCTTGGGTCAGAATTCAATATATCGCTGATGAACTGTCTCATTAACGCACTGTCATCTACTACAAGCACTCTGATTTTTTTTCCTGTACTAATCGGGGGCATAATGTCCTCCTTTCTTAATTATGATTATATTATTATGATTTATGTCTTTATTTAGAATCATGTTAATTATAACTTTATGTGTTATTTATTTCTTATCATAAATCTTTAAATTTTTAAATTTCTTAATTTCTAAATTTTAATTTTATTAATTATCGCTTATTATCGTCTATCATCTTCAGAAAAAAGACTTTTCGCGAGTCTCCTGAAGAATGATTTTACCCCTCCTGACTTGTGAGGCACTGACTCATGCTGGACGTTAACTCCTTCGTAGAGCCGCAATAATTCGCCCGCAAGATTCCTTACGCAGATACTCGCCGTAGATTCGGGGTCAGCCCTGTAGAATATCTTCCAGTTCTTGACGGATCTCTCTACGCTGTCATCTTTCAGGACATAGCCAAGATATACAGGCGCATTTCCCAAAAACTTCATTGAGGCCATGCGGATTCTTTCTGCTACATCATTGGCTTCTCTGCTGCTTGAGGCCATGTTTACGACGAGCATTAACCCTGCAGTGTTGCCTTCGAGTCCCTGCCATGCCATGCTGCCAAGAGATTTTATTACACCATAGGCATCGCGCATACTCGTAGGTTCAGGAGTCGTTACTATAATCGTAAACTCCGAGGCATATGCAAACGATAATACGCCCCTGTGAATCCCGGCTCCTGCGTCCATGATGAGATAGTCCGAAAGCTCCTCAAGACCTGAGAGAGAAGCAAATAATCTTTCCATTGAGTACTCATCAAGGTCTGCCATCTCCTTCAAACCAGTGCCACCTGGTAAGAGGGCAACGCCTCCATTTCTGGCTGCTGCTCTTTGCGAGGCCCTGAAGTGTACGAGAATCTCGTTAAGATTGCGAGAACCGTCGATTAAATTTGCAATGTTGTATCTCGCGTTAGTTACTCCGCATAAAATATCGAGATTAGCCATGCCCAAATCTGCATCGATAAGGACGACTCTCTTGCCAAAATCTGCCAAAGCAAACGACAATGCCGCTGCAATGTTGCTCTTTCCGACTCCGCCCTTGCCGCTCAAAATAGAAAGCGTGTGCAGTCTAGCGGGGGGAGTTTGAACTTTTTCCCTGTTGTCTAATACCATTCGCCTTAATTCCCTTGCCTGGTCAGGATTATTATTATTTACGTAACGGGGCATCTTGTTTAACGCTTCCGTTCTTCTTCAGACTTCATGAGAAATTCTGCAATTCTCGTGCCTGAAGCTGTTTCTATATCTTTAGGAACGTTCTGCCCTACTGTCAAGAATGACACTGGACAGCCCATAACCTGCTGGATATTAAATATTGATCCGTAACTTACCGTCTCATCGAGTTTCGTGAATAATAAATGCGAGACAGGTATATTCGGAATATGTTCGACTACATCAAGCATATCTTTATACTTCATGTTGGCTGCAAGCACTAAATGCACTGCGTCTGGTGTAAAAGTGTTATACAAATTCTCAAACAGCTCCATATTTTTTTTGTCCCTCTGTGAACGTCCTGCAGTATCGAGCAATATAATATCAGCGTTTTCATGTTCGTCCACTACGCCGGGGATTGCTGCCATATCGAAAATAATCTCGATTGGAACGCCCAGTATTTTCGCATAAGTTTTTAACTGCTCTACCGCTGCGATTCTGTATGTATCACTCGTTAATAATAATACTTTTTTGTGTTCCCAGAGAGCTTTTATTGCCGCAAGTTTCGCTATCGTTGTTGTCTTGCCCACTCCTGTAGGGCCTAAGAGCATTACTTTGCGTCCTCCTGCAGCATC
>JAFSQO010000297.1 GCA_017446645.1 Synergistaceae bacterium
CAATCCTGTAATCATAGCAATCATGATAAATATAATCTTGCTTGTACTTGGCTGTATAATGGACATGGCTCCGATTATCTTGATAGCTACGCCGATTTTATTACCAGTTGCACAGTCTATTGGTATCAGTGCCATTCAGTTTGGTGTCATGGTAATTCTAAATTGCGGTATAGGCTTATTAACTCCTCCGGTCGGTGCAGTGTTATTCATTGGCTCTGCTGTAGCGAAACTCCCAATGGAAAAAGTTGTCAAAGCTACCCTGCCGTTTTATCTGTGCATGTTGATTACGCTTTTGTTAATAACTTTTATCCCGCAAATAAGTTTATGGCTGCCGGTCTTCTTTGGCTACTCAGTATAGTATAGAGTCAGGAGGTGCGTTTGTAATATGAAAGTTATGGCAAAAATATATTACTGGATATTATCTGCATCTGCTGTAATCGGAATGATCGGCTATATTGCTGCCGTAGTAATTCAGGTCTTCGCGAGGACGTTTTTACCTGTAGTGCCTTCATGGACTGAAGAGGCTGCGAGATATTTATTTATTTATTCCGTAGCACTTGGAGCAGGTATCGTAGTTCTCAAAGACGAATATGCCCGTGTTGATATATTTACTGCGAATTTTTCAGAGGGCAAGAAGAAATTTTACGAGCTTACATGCTGCTTTCTGCTTATGATTTTTGACATGTATCTTGCGTATTATTCATTCCCTAAATTTGTCTTTCTTAGATTCAGAATGGTCTCGACGGCTATGCAGATTCCAATGCAGTATATTAACTTTGCGGTTTTATTATTTGCGGTTTTGCAGGCTGTTTCTTACATTTTCAACATGATATTTATTCTGACTGGGACTGACTACAAGAATTTATACGGGGAGGCGTTAAGTTAAAATGAGCGTCGCGGTTTTATTTATCAGTTTTCTCATCTTTCTGTTTATCGGCATTCCTGTAGCTTATTGTCTTGGAATTTCGAGCCTGCTTTATTTCCTGCTTGAGAACATGCCGCTTGTAACTTTTGCTCAGAGATTCTTTTCAGGACTTGACGGCTTCACCCTGTTATGTATTCCAGGCTTCATGCTTGCCGGCAATCTAATGAACACCGGCGGAATTACTTATCAAATCGTAAGATTCTGCGACAAAGTTATAGGTCATATTCGTGGCGGTCTTGGCCTTGCAAATATAGGAGCTTCGATGATATTTGCAGGAGTTTCCGGTACAGCTGCTGCGGACGCTGCTTCACTGGGAGGCATTCTCATTCCCGCAATGGTGAAAGACGGCTATGACCCTGACTATTCTGTTGCTGTAACTGCTGCGAGTTCATGCATTGGGCCTATAATTCCGCCGAGTGTGCCAATGATTATGGCCGGGACTTTGACGGGAATTAGTGTCTCTAAGATGTTCGTTGCAGGAATAATTCCGGGAATCTTAATGGGCTTAGGCATGATGATTGTGGCTTATGTAATCTCTGTGAAACGCAATTATCCCAAGAACGAAAAGCGCGCTTCTTTCCGTGAAATAATCTCTTCAGGGCGTGAGGCTTTCTGGGCATTACTAATGATGGTGATAATTCTTGCGGGAATCTTGACCGGCATAGTTACCCCGACTGAAGCGAGCGTTATTGCTGTCGTTTATGCTTTGTTCGTTGGCTTCTTTATTTATCGTGAGTTAAGCATTAAGTCAGCCCTTGCAGTAATTCGTGACTCAATGGTCGGAGCAGCCGGCATAATGGTTCTTGTAGGTTTTGCGAATGTCTTTGCTTATGTCCTGACGAAGGAGCAAATTCCTACGATGATAGCAAACGCAATTTTATCTGCAACACGGAACAAGTTCATAATTCTGTTGATAATAAATATTTTCCTGTTATTCGTAGGCTGCTTCATGGAGACTATAGCGGCGTTGACGATTCTTTTTCCGGTATTGCTGCAGGTCGTTATGCCTTTGGGAGTGAACCCGATTCAGTTCGGAGTTATGTGCGTCCTGAATCTCGTAATTGGCCTTACTACTCCGCCGGTTGGGGTGTGTTTGTTTATCACTAGTTCGATTGCAAAAATCTCGCTTGCCAGAGCTACCAGAGCTGTAATTCCGTTCTTAGTGTGTAATCTGGTTGTCCTGATGCTTGTAACATATTGTCCTCCTGTGACTATATGGCTCGTGGAGCTTCTCTACGGCATTTAGTTATTTATTCGCTATTATTATTCAATTCGTTCAGAGTCTTCGTCGAAAGGCGGGGACTCTGAATTTTTATTGCATATTGTGAAAAATATCGCGAGAAGCCAGAAATAATTAACAAGCCCTGTATCGCAGCCTCCGCTTGAACCGAGATAACCGTAGCTTTCGTCATCGTCTCCGATTACATAAATCGTCACGTCCATAATTGTATTAGTAAAACCTGTATCATATCCGTAAAAGATTTTTACAGGAACGCGCTCAAATTCTGCAAGACCTGACTCAGAGTCATAACGGGTTTTAATCATTCCATAAGAATCACCTGCCATGACGTAAGCAATATTATTTGTCTCACCTGCATATTTAGTCAAGTCAATTTTTATGTCAGCACTCCAGCCTGTTATATTTTGTCCGGAACATGAGACTTTGATTAAATTTTTAAGCATATCAAGATCAAGCCTGCCCAGTGAATTAAATCTGCAGTCAAGGATATTAAGATTAACGCAGGGACTCACGTCAAGATTTTCAAGACTGTTGCTGCAGACATCAAGAGATATTAAAGCCTCACAGCCTGAAAGATCTATACTGGCCAGATTTTCGCATTCGTGTATAGACAAGCTCTCAAGATTTACCAGCCTGTAAAGCCCCGTCAGGTTCTCGAGTGTTAAATCACGTATTATTTCCAGAGTCTTAACTTGTGCAAGCTCCTCATCTGAACACGAATTAAACCAGTCATAAAAATTTCTGGAGTCAGCGTTTGGGTCATCGCCGATTATTATTGCTGTCTTGTAATTTGCGTTGTCATTATCAGGCAGACGGTTATTATTATCGTCAGGTTTGTTATCAGAGTCAGAATTGTTATCTGATTTATCATTGTCATCAGGTTTAGAATCGTTGTTTCTATTGTCTTCGTTTTTATCACCTTTGTTATTATCATTATCCTCCTTTTTGCGGTCATCATCGGGCTTTGAATCGTTGTTTCCGCTGTCTTCGTGTTTGTCATCTTTGTTATTATCGTTATCCTCCTTTTTGCGGTCATTATCAGGCTTTGAATCGTTGTTTCCGCTGTCTTCGTGTTTGTCATCTTTGTTATTATCGTTATCCTCCTTTTTGCGGTCATTATCAGGCTTTGAATCGTCATTTCCGCTATCTTCGTGTTTATTATCTTCAGCAGAGACGACTTTAATATTTACGTCCCTGTCAAATGAAGTCATCAGAATCGGAATATCGCCTGAAATTTCACAATATGCAGTGACATTAATACTCGCGTCATAGACTTCAGAACAGCTCCCGTTGAGCTTCAGGGGATAGCTGTATTTCATGGTTCCTTCTACTGTATCCGAACTTGTAAGATCTCCTGAGAGTGTCAGCCATTCAGGGAGTCCGGTTACGTCAATTGAGACTGAATAATTATTATAATCACTGTCATAAATCGAAATATTTACATCAACGCTTATAGCCTTAGAAAAATTTTCGTCTATTTTACACAACAGTTCTTCAGGTTTAATATTTATGTTGATCTCAGCAATTACTTGTGAACCGTTATTTGTGAAGATTGTTGTACCCCCCCCCCCCCCCCATTGTATAAGTCTTTCTGATTGGTGTCTGATTGGTGACGGTGATAATTATATTTGCTGAGTCACTGCCGGCATCGTTTGAGGCTGTTATAGTACAAATATAAATCCCCGTTGTTCCGAGTGCAGGAGTTCCGCTTATAGTGTGAGTATCTGCGTTAAAAATTATTCCTTCCGGTAAATTCCCTGATGATGACCAGATTATATTTGTGCCCTTGACAGCATTAATAACGGTATTATTTACTGCTTGTCCCTTGAGAGCTTTTATCGTTATGTTTTTCTGTGAGAGTTCCGGAGCTTCATTATTGACACTTATTGTAAAAGTCTTTGAGGCATTACCCGCAGAATTAGAGGCTTTAATGGTGCATGAGAAAACTTTTCCTCCTGTGCTTTCTTCAGGAGTTCCTGACAGTGTTATGATCTGATTTGTGAAAGTGCCTTCGCCTGATACGGTGAAACTGAGTCCTTCAGGCAGATTTTCAAACTCCCAGACCAGCGATGCCCCTTTCAGAGCTTTTATATGAGTATCATTAATCGCTTGGCCTGCCGTTAAAGTCATGTTCTGCACGTCCTGAAGTTCCGGAGGTACGTTCACAACGTTGAGCCAGAATGAAAATTGTTGAGTTTGGCTTACTCCGTTTTTCTCTGCTTTGAGGGTAACATCAACTTTTTGTCCGAATACCATTTTTGAAGCTGGGATACTGATTAAAGCTGTCCTGCCTTTATCCTGTGATTCAATCTTCACATTGTCATTAATATAGTTCCAACGTCCGTCAAGACTCCAGTTAAGGCTGCATTTATCCGAGTCAAAATCTTCGCTGGTGTTGTCGTTATAAAGTCCCGTAATGCTTGCTTTTAGCGTTAAAATTCCTGCAGTGTCAAAACTCACCCTGAAGGCTTTATCTTCCTGAAGCGTGCCGTTTATAGAGAAGTCATAAAGAGTATCAGCCGGAGCTATTTTTATCTCGAAAGCGTTTAAAACTTTTTCAGCACTGTTATCAAGTTCAACTGCCCCTATGTCAGGAGAATTATCGCGGTTTTTTCCGAGCTGGTCATCTGTTACAGAATTTCTGCCTTTATCCTTCAGATTCAGCAGCACAGAATTTTTATTAATATTATATACGGTATGAGTTATGCCGTTATTGTCCATAGAATCAGATTCAAGAACATACGCCCCTAACCTGAGCATTGAATTATCAACAGGATTGTTATTATTGTAGTGATAAATTGTTTTGCCTTCAGGTGCAGCACAATTTTCAAGGCGGAATAATACTTTGTCATAATCAAGGAAGAAGCACATTTTGTTATTGTCAATATTGCGCCATAACAGAGAGTCAGAAATTGAGAATGTACATAAATTTTTATTCGCGAGCTGGTTAAATCCTCCGTTTAGAATCACTGCTCCCATTCCTGCATTAGGTGGAGTTTCTGAGTCAATAATGGTGCAATACTTAA
>JAFSQO010000298.1 GCA_017446645.1 Synergistaceae bacterium
ATTTACGACATGGAGACCCCAAAAGCTCCGCCGAGAATTATTTTGCTTGAGAATATCGAACGCGAGAAAGATAATCTTACATTTATCGCTCAGCCGGGGCGCACTCTCCCTCATGAAGTCGAATTATCAATCAAGGCAGGCAAACTCGTAAGGAAGCTCTATGACTCTCTGTTAGGACGCTATATTAATCCCAATAGTAAAGACTCTCTCAGGAACCTGAGTATATTCTGTGTCCGTGTAGTGTTTTTACTCTACGCCGAAGACTCCGGGTTATTCGCAAAATTTCAGTTTCATGACTATCTCAAGGCCAGAGAGAAGACAGCACGCGACTCTCTCAAGAGGTTATTTGCAGTACTCAATCAACGGCCTCATGAGCGCGACCCCTATTTAGAGGCGGCCTTGAAGGTTTTCCCACGCGTCAACGGCGGATTATTCGAGGCTGACGATATCGAATTCCCTCAGCTTGACGGCGAACCGCTGCGAATCATTCTTGAGGATATGAGCGAAGGCTTCAACTGGTCGGGCATATCACCCACGATATTCGGCGCAATATTTGAGTCGACTCTGAACCCTGAGACCAGAGACTCCGGTGGTATGCATTACACTTCCCTTGAAAATATTCACAAGGTCATAGATCCGTTATTCCTTGACGGGCTTAACAAAGAGCTTGACACATGCGACACTCCTGCGAAATTGAGAAGGCTTCAGAAAAAACTTGCGTCACTGAAGTTCTTTGACCCGGCTTGCGGTTCCGGGAATTTCTTAACTGAGTCTTATTTATCACTGCGGAGACTTGAGAACGAAATTATTAACACTCTTGTTCAAAGCTCTTACACCCTGCCGAGAAACGAACCGTTGATAAAAGTATCTATCTCGCAATTCTACGGCATAGAGATTAACGATTTTGCTGTGAACGTAGCAAAAACTGCCCTGTGGATTGCAGAGTCTCAAATGTGGAATGCGACTCGAAGCATAGTAGAGAAAAATCAACAGTTTCTTCCGTTGCTGGGAGAGTTTCTGCCGCTAAACGAATATGGGCAGATAACAGAAGACGATGCATTAAAACTCGACTGGCAAAAGATAATCGCGCCCCAGGATAATTTATTCATCATCAGCAACCCCCCGTTTCTGGGCTACTCGACTCAAAATAAAGAGCAAAAGAAAGAGATTAAAGCCTTATTCGCTGACACAAAGACTTCAGGCAAGATTGATTACGTATCAGGCTGGTACTATAAAGCCTGCGAATTCATGAAAGGCTCAAAGGTCAAAGCTGCTTTTGTCTCTACGAACTCGATTACCCAAGGCGAACAGGTCAGCTACGTATTCAAGACTCTTCGTGACAGATTCGGAATAGAGATAGACTTTGCTCATCAGTCATTTATCTGGGACAGCGAGGCAACGGACAAGGCACACGTTCATTGCGTAGTTATAGGCTTCAGCATGGGGAATGACTCCGGTAAAAAGAAGCTTTTCACAGATGAAGGGTTAAGGCTCGTTGATAATATAAACTTTTATCTCTATGAAGGCCCGTATGAGGACATTGCAGAATCCGTTAATAAACCGTTGAGTAAGAATATTCCGCCTATGCTTCTGGGAAATCTGCCCCGTGACGGAGGATTCTTATCTCTCGACCCGAAACAATGCAGAGAACTTCTCAAGCGCACACCTAAAGCAGAAAAGTTTATCAGGCGTTATATCGGTGCAGATGAATTCATAAGCAACAAATTACGTTATGTCCTCTGGCTCGTTGATGCAACACCTCAAGAATTATACGACATGCCAAGAGTAAAGAAGCTAATAGAGTCAGTAAAGAAATTCAGACTCGAAAGCCCCCGTGAAGCGACTCGAAAACTTGCGGATACTTCATGGCTGTTTGCGGAGATTCGGCAGCCTTCAGGAAATTATGTAGCTGTCCCCCTTACGTCTTCAGAGAATAGGACATATATTCCGGTGGATTTTATCTCTCCTGACGTTATAGTGAGCAATGCAATTAGTATTATCCCGAATGCGACTCTATATCATTTCGGAGTCTTGACTTCACGCGTTCATATGGCATGGATGAGGAGAGTTGCAGGCCGTCTCAAGAGTGATTATAGATATTCTGGGACTCTTGTATATAACACGTTTGCATGGCCAAGTCCGACTAAGAGGCAAATCGCAAAAATTGAATCAACAGCGCAAATGATCCTTGACGCAAGAAATTTACACCCTGATAGTTCGTTCGCATCGTTATATAACGATACGTTAATGCCCAAGGAACTCAAGAAGGCTCACACGTTAAATGACGAAGCAGTGTGTGAGGCTTACGGCTGGGATAAAGACATAAGCGAGGACGAAATAACGGCGCGTTTGTTCAGGTTGTATCATCAGCTCACAGAGTAAAAAAATCCTCCCTCCAGTTTTAATTACTAAAGCCGGGGGGAGTTTTTTTTGTGTTCAGACTGTACTATTTAACTCTTACTGTGATAAAAGCGTCAACATAACTCCTGCTG
>JAFSQO010000299.1 GCA_017446645.1 Synergistaceae bacterium
GCAACAACTCCGGGATAAGCTACATCGTAAGTGTCCTGCAATAACTGTTTGACAAGTTCTCCGCCGCCTTCGCCGATTGCCATTGTGCCTAACGCTCCGTAACGCGTGTGGGAGTCAGAGCCTAAAATCATTTTGCCGCAGCCTGCAAACATTTCGCGCATAAACTGGTGAATGACTGCAATGTGAGGAGGAACATAAATGCCGCCGTACTTCTTTGCTGCACTGAGTCCGAAATAGTGGTCGTCATCGTTAATCGTTCCGCCGACTGCACAGAGTGAATTATGGCAGTTTGTCATGACGTAGGGCAGAGGGAACTTCTTCATGCCGGAAGCCCTTGCTGTCTGAATGATGCCAACAAACGTAATATCATGGCTCGCCATTGAGTCAAACTTAATTTTCAGGTGATCCATATCGCCAGCAGTGTTGTGGGACTTCAGGATTCCATAAGCTATAGTGCCTTTCTTAGCATCGGCCTTGTTGTACTGGCCCGCAGCCTGGCTTTCAGGGACTATCTTTTCGCCGTTGACGAGATAAATACCTTCATCATAGAGTTTAATCATGTTAAACCGTATACCCCCTCAAGTTATTAAAAATTTTTGAGAATTTTGTGAATGATTTCTTGTAAGGAATTATAACACGCAAATTGAATTCGTTTCTCTGTGTATTTGTGTATTTGTTGCAAAAATTTTTTGTGAAAAAATTCCCCCCGCTTTAACACGAGAGGAAAAATTTATTTTACTTCCAAAGCTCCCACTTAGACTGGTCAGTGTGAAGCAAATGATGTGACTTCTCACCAAGAGGCTCACCCAAGTACTCTTTGTAGCACTGTTTGATTGACGGGTTCTCGTGTGAGAATCTCAAGGTCATTCCCCTGTCGAGGTCAAGCAGGATTCTTCCGCGACCTTCACCAAGCTCCTTGCCCTCTTCAATGGGTTGACCGCCGCCGCCTGCGCAGCCTGTAGGACATGCCATGCATTCTACGAAATCGTAATGGACTCGTCCGGCCTGAATATTTTCGCAAAGTCTGCGAATATTGCCCAAACCGTGAGCTACTGCAATTCGTAACTTAATGCCTGCTATCTCGAACTCGGTTTCTTTAATGCCGTCATAGTCACGAACATATCTGAAAGCGTTTGCGTCTGGATTGCTGCCTGTAACAGCGTAGTATGCTGTCCTCAAAGCTGCTTCCATGACTCCGCCGGTAGTGCCAAAGATGTGGCCTGCTCCTGAAGCCGTGCCTAACGGTGCATCGAACTCTGACTCTTCCAGTGATTTAACGTCAATGCCTTCGGACTTGATTAACCTGTCAAGCTCTCTGACTGTCAAGACGACATCAACATCGCGGGCACCTGAAGAATTCATGCAGTCAACATCGCACTCGTATTTCTTGGCCGTGCAGGGCATTATTGAGACGTGATAAATCTTGTCGGGTTCAACTCCCAAAATCTGGGCGTACCATGTCTTGATTATCGCTCCGAACATTTGCTGGGGGGACTTTGCGCTCGAAAGCTGAGGCACTAAATCCGGGAATTCCATTTTGATGAATCTCACCCAGCCTGGACAACATGACGTAAACATAGGATACTGCTTTAACTCGCCTGCTTTGAACCTGTGAAGGAACTCGTTGGCCTCTTCCATGATTGTAAGGTCAGCAGAGAAATCAGTGTCGAATACGTAATTAAATCCTATAGCACGCAACGCACTTGCAAGTCTGTTCTGACTCGCTTCTTCGTGAGTTAAGCCTAATTTCTCACCCCATGAAGTCCTGACAGCAGGAGCGACTGAGGCAATCATGATTTTATCGCCTGAAGCAAAGGCATCGCGTACCTTCTGAGTATCATCTCTGACAGTTAAGGCACCGACCGGACAATGAGTTATGCACTGACCGCAGACTGTGCAGTTGACTTTAGTGATGTCCTCGCCGTCCCTAACGTCTACTGTAGTGCGTGAGCCAGTTCGTGAAATGTCCCAGACGTTCATCTTCTGGATATTGTCGCAAACCTGGACACAGCGCATACACTTGATGCACTTTTGGGCGTTGCGGATTAACGGGAAGTCCATATTCCAGTCAAATGCGGGTAAGTCTTCATGATAGGGGAACTCGTTGATACCTAAGTCGTTCGCTACTGTCTGAAGTTCACAGTTACCGGACCTTACGCACTCTGCGCAGCGTGCATTGTGCTGACTAAGGATTAACTCAACGTTTACCCTTCTTGCCTGTCTTGCCTTCGGTGAATTCGTGATGACCTTCATGCCTTCCTGCAAAATCGTGTTGCATGAGGCTACGAGTCTGTCCTGGCCTTCGATCTCGACGACGCAGACTCTACAGGCTCCGATCTCGTTTACTTTTTTCAAGTAGCACAGGTGGGGTATAGTTATGTGATTTAACTTCGCGGCCTCAAGTATCGTAGTGTTTTCGGGAACCTGTACAGCTTTTCCGTTAATTGTCGCGTTTACCATTTGAATTCACGCCCCTCCCTGAATTTTCCGTAGCCGTAGTAATCGCACCGTAAGCACCTGTTAGATTCTTGCTCCATTTCTTCCTGGGTCATGCCCTTTTCTACAAGCTTGAAGTCATGAACTCTCTCATCTATCGGACGTTCGCGCATTTTGACTCTTCCGCAAGCCGGTCTGTTATGGGGTACAGGGTCAGGAATCTCAACGGGAAGCACTATAGGATGGTGGAAGCCGAGATATTCATCGATGTTAGCTGCTGCGACTTTACCTGCTGCTATTGCTCTGATTACGGTTGCAGGGCCTGATACGCAGTCTCCGCCTGAGAATACTCCGTCCATGTTTACGCCTTTGACGGCCTCACTGTCGAAAGCCTCAATGCAGCCCCACTTCACTGCTATACCGGACTGCTCGAAGTTGTAGGAGTCAATGCCCTGACCGATAGCTACGACTATAATATCTGCTTCGAGTCTGATTGGCTCTGCACTTGCATCTTTGGGTGCCGGTCTGCCTCCCTTGATGTTGCTGATCATCTGCTGCTTGACCCAGAGTGCTTTAGCTTTGCCGTCACTTCCGACTTCGACCTTAAGCGGTGCAGCGAGTTCGAGAATCTCACAGCCTTCAACTTCTGTAGCCTCGACCTCTTCAGCAAGAGCGGTCATGTCATCTTTGCGTCTTCTGTAAGCTAACGTAACTTTGTCAGCGTTGAGCCTCAGTGAAGACCTTGCGCAGTCCATAGCAACATTTCCGCCTCCGACTACGACGACTTTTTTGCCTTTGAAGTCCGGGTATTCGTCATCGCCTATCATTCGCAGTAACTTTACGGCAGACATGACTCCTTCTGCATCTTCGCCGGGGATCTTCAGGGTCTTGTCAGTGTGAGCACCGATTGCTATATACACTGCATCGAATTCAGAACGCAATTTTGATAACGGGTAGTCCGGGCCTCCGATTGAGACTTCTTTGTGAACCTTAATGTCTCCTGCTGTGAGCAACGTCTCGATCTCTTCATGCAAAACTTCACGCGGCAGTCTGTATGAAGGTATTCCATAACGAAGCATTCCGCCGAGTCTTTTTCTCTGCTCGAAGATTTCGACTGAATGACCCATCATGCCAAGATAATAAGCAGCACTAATACCGCTGGGGCCTCCTCCGATAATTGCAACTTTCTTGCCTGTTGCTGGTGCAGCTTTCTCACCCTCGCGATACACTGGCACGTGACCGGCATGATCTATTGCGTAGAGCTTTAAGCCGCGAATATTTATTGCGTCATCAACCATGCGTCTTCGGCATTTATTTTCGCAGGGGTGTTCGCAGACCATAGCGCAGACACTTGGGAAGGGGTTATCCTTTCGTATCAGTCTTACGGCATCGGCATATCTTCCTGCGTTGACCAGGGCAATATATCCGGGTATATCAACATGAGCAGGGCACAAAGACACACAGGGCACTGCGTGGAATCCGTCAGCAGCACACTTGTGACTCTTCGCGTGAGTTTCGTAATCGTCACGGAAACCCTTTACTCCCTTCAAGATCATGTTAGCGGCCTCGTAACCAATTGCGCAGTCAGCTGAATCTGAAATTGTCTGAGCAGTCTTCTCGATCTGAGATACTGTTTTCATGTCTCCCTTGCCGTCGATTAAATCATCGATTAATCTTTCGAGCTGAGACAGACCTACCCTGCATGGGACACACTTACCGCATGTCTGAGCAGAACATACTTTGAGATAGCTGCTTGCTACATCGAGCGGACAAAGCCCTGGAGGTGCACCCTTAACTCGTCGTTCCAAATCAGTGTGAAGCGACTCAACGGTGGCCTGAGCCTTTGTTTCGTTCATAATGCTAAGGCGGCTCAAAAAAGATCACTCCCTCGTAATTGTTTGTGTAAAAAATTTTTTACCCCTTTAAGCGTGAATGTAA
>JAFSQO010000300.1 GCA_017446645.1 Synergistaceae bacterium
AAAGTATAATCACTTCTGTACCAGCTGACCGCTACTGCCCCGCAATACTCGTGAGTTAAGGCCGCTGTCTCATCTGTAACACCAAGTCCTGAAGTCGTGTAATTTGGAACGATTTTGTTTTCCCTGCATATTTGCAGAATCTCAGCAAAGTTTTCATGCTGGTCAGGGTCTCCGCAGCCTCCCAGGGCAAATTGATATGTCCTGCCCCTGCACTGTCCTGCAATCTCAGCGAAATCTTCAATGGTCATGTTAGGAGCAGTTGCCTTGAGACCGTTCTGGTAGCATTCGACTCCAGCCTGAAGACAAAGGCCAAGTTTACCGTGTTTGCAGTGTCCCATTATGCCCACGTCGAGCAGCTCAGGAAACGAGGACATAAAGGGTTCCTTGCCGTCTTTCCCTGTTCCTATTCTGATATAGGCTCCTGTCTTTTCGTCAAAGCTGGAGAAGAAGTCTTTCTCTATTCTGAAACGCATTAGTAGGACAAGTCGTCGTCTATTGCTTCAAAATTGCCCTTGCCTGTTTTTTCGAGAATTTTCCACACATCTTCAATTAAATCAGAATAGCTGTACTCTGCCTGTTCAAAGTCAACTTCACCAAAGTAAATGCTTTTCCCTTCAGCAAGAGCTTTTCTAATTTCATCGATATACGTTTCAATGTCGTAATACTTATCGATTACTTTCTGAATATCATCTTCAGTTGCACCAGGTTCAAGAATTTTCTTACCCAACATTTTTTTTGATACATAATCTGCTAAGGCGTTCTTTTGCTCTTCTGTGAGGTTGCCTTTACGGGCGAGGATAAAGCTGCTGCTGCTCGAATTTGTTACGAAATCTGTCCTGATTTTCATGATTTGCCCTCCTTATAATCAATAACAAAATATCGATAATTGTAACATAGGTAACATGACTTAAAGGGATTTAAATGAGAAAATACTTCACTGTCTCAAATATGAGTCTATGAAGATAATAGAACTTGCTCATACCGTACTTCTTATATATCCCGTAAATTTCGTCAATGCGTTTCTTTACGTCCTTGAAACTTTTTTGAGTAGTCATGCCTCCGAAAGTGAAGTTGCTGATGACTTTATCAATGGGAAGAATTTTTTTGCCGTCAAGATAAACGTGGGTAGCGAACTCAAAATCATCATGGCTGTTCTCTAACGGATAGGGATACTCTAACAGTATTTCTTTCGTAGCAAATGCAGCAGGGTGGCACCAGTGCGATGTTGTCCAGAGCAGGCCCCTTCTTGCGTGTTTAATCATGTTGCCCGTCCTCTTGATGACTCTGACGCTTCCCCAAGCCAGGTCAAATTTTTCGCGCTCGTATAATTCTGCCATAGTCTGCACTGCATCGGGTTCGTAGTAATCATCCGCGTTAATCTGACCTACTATGACTCCCTGAGCAAGCCTTGCGCCTTTGTTAAGGGCATCGTACATGCCTTTATCTGGTTCAGAAAAAACCTTCATGCTTCGTCCCGGCATTGCATTAAATCTTTTAATATATGATTGCGCAATCCCGACCGTGTTATCTCGTGAAGCCCCGTCAAGCACGATGTACTCTATGTTCTCGTAGGTCTGATTAATCACGGATTCAATCGTCCTAGCAATAGTCGCCTCACTGTTTAAAGCGACCGTAAGAATCGTTACTGGAATAATTTTAATCACCTCTTGAGAGATTATAGCAAAAAATATTTTTTTGAGGTGTTGACATTTGGAAAAAGGGGCGTATAATTTCTTTCGTTGCGCTTGAGCGAGGCAGAACGCAAGAGAGCGAGAAAGCTGGACTACGAGGCAACATGCGAAAGATTTTATAAAATTTTTCGAGTATATTGACAGAGTAAAATTACAGATGAGATATTAAGTTTTTATTTTGCGATTATAAAGCCATGAATCAACAATTTTTACTGAGAGTTTGATCCTGGCTCAGGATAAACGCT
>JAFSQO010000301.1 GCA_017446645.1 Synergistaceae bacterium
CTAGCTGGTGTGGCACCGAGAACACAGACTTTGTTAGCCGAGCGGACATCATTGTCGCTGATGAAAATGCTGTCTTTGACTTTGAAGGGACGTACTTTGAGGAAGTCTGCTGTTGTTCCGCGGATAGGTGTCTTCCAGTTGGAGCCGCTGTAAATGACCTGCGTTGTCATACTGATTTGAGGGACTGCACATGTCAGCGTGAAACTTTCATCGGCTATGGCTTTAGCGTCATCGAGGGTCAGCGAAAACCAACTGCCCGCAGCAGATCTTGTGTTGTTGTTGTTCTTAGGCTGTGAGGGATATATATGTATAATATTTTCTCCGAAACTTGCTACGTAACTCTCAACTACAATAGATGCACCCCTTCCCAGAGAAACCATAACTATAACGGAGGCCACGCCTATGATAATACCTATCATCGTCAGCAGGGAACGAACTCTGTTACCTTCGAGAGAGCGAATAGCAGATTTTATTATTTCCATGAAGAATATTATAATCTCGAATCGAAGTGAATAAAATTAAAGAAAGAGCTGAAAATTACAATGGAAGACAGAGGACTGTTCAGAAAAGAATCTGTAGAACATATCTTTTCAAAGGATGAACTCACAGATTGCCTAAGTGCCGTTAATCCTTTTGACTGGGGTGTGCTTGCTTCAGTGCTTCTGCTTCTTGCAGGGTTATCGGTCTGGTCATTTGCCGGCAACATCGAGAGAAATATAGCTTCAAATGCCGAAGTCTCGAACGGCACTGCACACTTCACCGCCGGGAGTAACATGCTGAGAAGCGGAATGCCCGTTAAGATAGGCGACACATTATCATCAGTCCGTGATGTGGGAGTAAACGCTCTGGGAAAATATATAGGAGCTGCCGATGTTAAGGGAATGGCTGACGGAACTTACAGCGCAGAAATTACAGTAGAACACTTCAGGCCGATAGACTTTCTGTTTAACTGATACATATACAATAAGGAAGAAACATGAACAAAAAAATCAAATCCCCCGTAAGAAAAGGTGTATGCAAAGTTCCCGTATTGATACAGCTTGAGGCCGTTGAATGCGGAGCTGCATGTCTGATGATGATAGCGTCATATTACGGCAAGTGGTTATCGCTTGAACAGGTGCGTAAGGACTGTGGTGTTTCGAGGGACGGGGCTAAGGCTGAAAATGTCATTAAGGCTGCTGAGAGTTACGGTTTTACTGCGGAGGCTTTCCGTTTTCCTACTATTAAGGCCCTGAGAGAAGACTGTGAATTTCCGTGTATAGTCTTCTGGAATCTGAATCACTTTGTTGTGCTTGACGGTTTCAGCGGAAATCATGCTGTAATCAATGACCCTGCAAAAGGCAGAGTGAAACTTTCAATCAAAGAGTTCAGCAAGTCATTCACGGGAATATGTATAATGCTGACACCTACGGAGGACTTCAAGCCGGAGGGAAAGCCGAAGAGTGTTCTCTCATTCGTCAAGAAAATGCTCAAAGGTACAGCAGCAGCGATAATATTCACGGCTCTTGCGTCAGCTGCTCTGTCTGTGTTTGACGCTCTGAATCCCATGATGTCAAAAATTTTCATGGACAGGATTTTGCCTGACAGCGTTACTGGATTGTCATTCAGTTCTGAATTTCTTGTACTGCTTGCGTTTTTGGGAATACTTCAGCTTGCGGCCATGTTCGTTAATGTTTCGGCCTCTCTCAGAATTAACGCGAAGATGTCAGTAATCGGTAATGCCTCTTATATGTGGAAGATTCTAAGGCTTCCTATGGAATTTTTTTCGCAGAGGCTTGCAGGAGATATTCAGCTGAGGAAAACTTCAATGTCATCTATTTCGGCGACACTGATAAATACTCTTGCCCCTCTTCTGATTAACGCAGCAATGACGATTTTTTATATCACTGTCATGATTAAGTACAGCGTTATTTTGTCGGCTATAGGTC
>JAFSQO010000302.1 GCA_017446645.1 Synergistaceae bacterium
AACCCTATGAGCTTCTGACTCGAAAGCAAAGCCTCCGATTGACTCGAATTTATGTTCAAGCCTTGAATGCTCATTGAGTAAAGCCTCGTGGTTATCAGGGTTAGCCGCTAACTTGTTCTCTATATCGCGCAATCTTGACTCAAGCTGTGAGAGTCCTGCCCTGTCACGCAGGTATTGCATCAGGGGAACTGGCTCAAGCTCGACTAAATCCTGAGGCAGATAACCGACCGTTAAGTTCTTCGAGCGTTCGATTATGCCTGAGTCTGACTCAAGTTCGCCGGTTATTATGCGCAGCAAAGTAGTCTTGCCTGCACCGTTGACTCCTACGAGGCCGATTCTTGCGTTGTCCTTGACTTGAAGGTCTAAGTTCCGAAATATTATTTTTTCGCCGAATGACAGCTGTAAATTCTTTATGTTTATCATGGGTAGATATTATTACACATTATTACGAGTGAGGGAATGCAAGAGATTTAGCACGTGAAAAAAAAATCCCCCTGAGTGCCTTACGCTGACATATCAGGAGGAAAAATCTTTACAGCCTAGAAATACAGGACGTGTTTCACATAACTCGGCCAGGAAAATTTCACGCTGCCCTTGGTTAATGCAAAAGCCGCGCTCCCTGAACCGGTAACGCCCCAAGCCTCTGCGCCTGCACCCTCGAAGATTTTAAATAACTCGTTGTATTTCGGGTGCTTCTTGATTAATATTTTGAGAAAATCATTAGGCAGCAACCCTACTTTTTTGCCGGCGTTGGCATGATAAATATCGCGCATTTCAGTTCGTGCAAAGAGCAAATCAAACGTGTAGCCTATTGCGTCAAGCTCTTCGTAGGCCGATTTTGTCTCTGTCTGCCAGTCAGGAATTGCAATAACTCCCTCAAGATTATAATCTGCTGCGAGGCGTTCAACGTGTTCGCCGATACCTGAGACTATAGCAAGCTGGTGGCCTGAACACAGAAATGGGACATCAGCACCGACTTTGGCAGCAACTTTCTCTGCTCCGAATAATTGCAGGATTGCAGCGGCATTTCCGGAACCTGCCCCTAAACCTGAACCGGGCGGTATGCTCTTGTGAATCTTTATGTTTAACGGAGGAATTTTGAAGCCTTCCTCACGCGCGATTCTCAGTGCCTTAGCGACTATATTCTCACCGCGAATTATGATGTTAGAGTTCACTATGTCAAGCCCTGCAGTTGACTCTGAGATATAGAGCACATCTCCAGACGGGATTTTCAGGAAGGTCGAGACTATATTATGATAACCGTCCGGCCTCCTGTTCATGACTCGCAGGGTTAAATTTAATTTTGCGAACGTCGGCAGAATTATACGCATTCAGTCCACCCAAACGGGTCTGGTCTCTTACCCCACTGAATTCCTGTTAATTCGTCATATAATTTCTGAGCTACAGGCCCTATCTTGAAATCATTCACGGTGTACTTCTTATCTTTGTAGGCAAGCTCCCCAATCGGTGAAATTACGGCAGCTGTTCCTGTTCCGAAAGCCTCCTCAAGTTTCCCTGACTCTGCTGCTCCGATAAGCTCATCGACACTAAGCAATCTTTCTTCCGCAGGTATACCCCAGTGTTTCAGGACTTCGAGGCATGACTTGCGGGTAATTCCTCCCAGAATAGATCCATTCTCAAGTGAAGGAGTTACAACGGTGCCGTCAATCTTGAACATTACGTTCATTGCTCCGACTTCTTCGATGTATTTGCGGTGAACCCCGTCAAGCCACAAGACCTGCGAGTAACCTTTTTCCATAGCTCTATCACCTGCACGGTTACTTGCTGCGTAGTTGCCTCCGCATTTTGTGTAACCTGTACCGCCTCGGACTGCCCTTACATCTTCGGTCTCAAGCATGATCTTTACGGGTTTAATTCCTTCTGCAAAGTAACTTGCGCTCGGTGAGAGTATTATCACAAAAGTAGCCTGATGAATGCCGTGTAAAGCAAGCTCAGGGTCAATAGCATACAGGAACGGGCGGATATACAGCGAAGTACCCTCACCTGAAGGCACCCAGTCTTTATCGACTTTAACGACTTCGCGGACGGCTTCGACGAAAATGTCATTAGGAATTTGAGGCAGGCCGATTCTCTCAGCTGAGATATTAATGCGCTTTGCATTCTCCATTGGTCTGAAAAAGTGAACGCTTCCGTCAGCCCATCGATAAGCCTTCATGCCCTCGAAAACTTCATTTGCGTAGTGAAGGACGCTTGCTGCCGGGTTAATTGCTATCGGCCCATAGGGGACTATTCTGGCGTTGTGCCATTTCTCTGCGTCAGTGTAGTCCATTAGAAACATGTGGTCGCTGAAGATTGAGCCAAAGCCTAATTTGTCGCTCGGAGGCATTTTGCCGGGATTTGGATTCTTGGTGATACTAATCTGCATGAAAATTTTTTCTCCTTTGTGATTTTACGAATTTTGTTTCACATTTTATTATATTCTAATTCATTTCTTCGATATAGTGAATATAATCAAGAGATTGAAGTGCTTCTATAATATCACTATGTTTCTTATATTTCTTGAAGTCCCTCTCGCTTATTGTGATTGAAACTGAGTAGACGCTCAAGCCTGAATTAGCATATGCAGGGTTAGATTCTATATCGTCAATTTTGAGGCCAAGTTTACGAATTGTAGTAACGAAATCTTGAAGGTTCGAGCTGTCTTTTAACTCCAGGTGAACTTCAAAGTGATTTGATCTGTCTTTGAGAATCGCCTCGATAAATGGCAGCTGAGAAATAGAGCATAACAGGGCAGCGAATGCAGTAAGTGTTATCGTGTAAAGTCCTGCCCCCGTAGCAAGGCCGATAATTCCGCAAGCCCAAAGTCCTGCCGAAGTCGTGAGTCCCTTAATTTGACTGCGAGAGCTGAATAGTATCGAGTTCCCGCTAATCATTGCTACAGAAATTACAGAAGCAGCAGAAATGACCGCAAAACCCTCTTTGTTGTACATGAACAGGCACATGTCAATCATCGAAGAGACCGCCGAAGCCATAGAAATCAAGATAAATGTGCGAAGTCCTGCCGAATGCCTTTTGCTGGAACGCTCACAGCCGATTACTGCAGCAAGAATCACTGACAGAAAAATCCTGAATACCACTGAATAAATATTCATGCCCGTCGACCATTCGCCGAGAAATTCTGCAACAGGATCATGGAGGACAGGGAATACTAGCTCAGACATTTTATTTTAATCATCTCCTGAATTAAGTGAGTATATTAAGCTGATAATTATACACAAAAATTTAGGGCTTGCTGCCGTATTTTTGCTTCGATAATTCTGCGTTGAATTTTTTCTATCTCTTCAGTGTCGCCGTCTGTGATAGCGTCTTCAAGCATAATTTCTGCTAGTTCAGGGTCTTCCATAAAATGTCTTATAACAGCTTCTTCATGAGTTATGTAACTCGTAATCATTTTTGTTCCTCCTCATATCTTTTCAAGAAATCAACAGCTTGATTAATGTCCTTTTGCTGCGTACTTTTATCTCCAGCGCATAATAACAGCACTATAAATTTATCAATTATAGAATAATAAACTCTATAGCCTGGTCCATAATTAACAACAAGTTCCCACACGCCATTACGACAAAATCTATGTTCCCCGAAATTGCCCTCTTCTAAGCGGTCAACGACCCTATATATCGCAGATTGCCCGCGTTTATCTTTTAGCTTTTTGAGCCAATTTCCGAAAATATCTCGGCCATTTTCTTCATAATGAACTACTGTGTACTGCATTAATCACTTCTCCTTTGAGTGATAATTTATTTTGCCAGATTATTCTTGATAATAAAATTCACGAACCCGTTAATTATGTCCTGTTTTCGCTGCTCTATATCCTGCTCTGTGAAGTCTTCTTTACTCTCTGCAAGGGCAATTAATTCATGAATGTGCGTAGGGTTCTTTCCTGTGTGACCCAGATAATAATTTGCCTTGTCCCTGAATCTGTAATCTGACGCACGAATGTTAATTTCTTTTTCGAGTAACGACTTGTTGCCGATTGACTCAAGATTTGCCTTCCTGTTAAGTTCTCCCTCCCGTCTTCTGGGCAAGATGTGCTCTATGTCATATTTGCCTTCGAGTGCCAGTAATTCCTGCTGCTTGTCCTGGAACGCCTGCCATGTAATCATGCTGCGTGTAATCTTGCTGCTGTTTGCGAAATCAAAAGTGTTCATTCTGTCCGCAAGCTCGTTCACGTCAAATTCATAGCCTGTAAAATCTGCCCCGCGTCCTTCTGCTGTGCTGACCATAGCGTTAAAGAATGCCGCAGTGTTGCCGGGCCTGACAAATCTTGATGCCAGGATAAAGCCGGTAATTTTCGTCAGGAACTCGTAAAAACTTTTTTCGCTGAGAAATCCGCGCTCGTCTTTATTTGTCATGAAGTAGACCGAGACGAGAAAGCTCCACATGTTGCTGGGCATATAGTGCAGGATAAATAACTGCTTGAGCACCCTGTCAGAGAATCGCTTTGTCTCCTGAACTGTAACGTCCTTCCAGAAATCGGCGAGCATGTTCAGGTCATCAAAAGTTTTCTGGTAATCGCGATTGAGCAGCGAGAACTTGTCATCATCACGATTATAGAAATCACGCAGGCTCTCAAGGCTTGAGTCACGAATTCCAGCAGCAGCCCTGACATAATACATGTAGCGCATGAAAATATCGTCAATCGGGGTACTTTTGCCGAACACGAAGATTTTTGAGCATGTAGCCTCGAAATCTCTCCAGCATGAGATAAATATTTCTCTCTGATTATGATTCGAGTATGCCTTGAATAATTTTGCCTTGAATATATCTGAGTCAGATAAAGGCTTGCCCCTGTCGTTCAGAGTCGAAAAAATCCGCAACGCTGTACCTTGATTAATTGCTTCGATAGGCAGTACAGAGCAATTCGCTAATATCCTGTGAGTCATATACTGGAAGTAAGCAGGGTATTTGTCGAGAAATTCCTTAATTGCCTTCTGAAATAACCTGTAATTTGCAGAGT
>JAFSQO010000303.1 GCA_017446645.1 Synergistaceae bacterium
ATGACTGCATTCTCGCCGATATGAACGCCCTCGATTACTACAGCATTTGCCCCGATTAACACGTTGTCTTCAACAATTACGGGCATTGCGCTTGCTGGTTCGATTACACCTGCGAGGACTGCACCTGCTCCTACATGGCAATTTTTCCCGACTGTTGCCCTGCCTCCGAGTACTGCGCCCATGTCTATCATTGTGCCTTCGCCTATGACTGCGCCGATGTTGATTACTGCACCCATCATGATTACTGCGTTTTTGCCAATAGTTACTTGATCACGAATAATTGCGCCCGGTTCAATTCTTGCGGGAATGTCTTTCAGGTCAAGCAATGGGATTGCGCTGTTACGTGCTGAGTTCTCTATGACAATCTCGTCAATTTTGCCGGAATTGGCTTTGATTACAGGCTCAAGTTCTGACCAGTCACCGAAGATGATTTTGTCGCCAGCACCGAAAATTTTTGCATTTGTCCCTGAGAAGTCAATATTTTCACGCTCTCTCAGATAAATTTTCACAGGAGTAACTTTCTTAGAGTCCGCTATAAACTTTATGATTTCTTGAGCATTCATCATGATTAATTACCTGCAATAAAATCCTTCATGTTGTAGAAACCCGCGCCCTGTTTTACGAGCCATCTGACTGCCTGAAGTGCGCCGTTTGCAAACAAAGCCCTGTTCTTAGCGTCATGCTTAATTGTTATGGTCTCCAGTCCATTCGAGAAAATGACTTCATGAGTTCCGACTTCTGAGCCGTAACGCAATGAATGAATGCCGATCTCTGAAGGTGAACGCTTGCCGTTTTCGTGCCTTCCTATGTTGAAACTTGTGCCCTCGCGAGCATCTCTAATTGCTTCAGCCAGCATTAAGGCCGTACCGCTTGGAACGTCTAATTTTTGATTGTGATGAGCCTCGATTAACTCAATGTCGCAGTCGCCGAATATTTTAGTAACCCTTTCAGCTAACTCAGCAACAAGAGCTACACCGATTGACATGTTGGGTGATTTAAAGACGGGAATTTTTTTCGCAGCCTCCTGAATCTCGTTTAACTCCTCGTCAGTCTGTCCAGTCGAAGCAATTAAGACGGGTAAATTACGCTTCACACAATAGGCCAAGAGTTCGTGAGTCGCCTTGTGATTCGAGAAGTCAATAACGCAGTCAGCCTCGCCGTTAAAGTCATCAAGCCTTGAGAGTTCCGGAGCAGTGAACGTTACGTCAACGCGCGCAACGATTTCTTCGCCTTGAGACTCTGCCATCTCTGAGACGATATGACCCATTCGGCCTCCAGCACCGTTAATGATTAGCTTCATGTTAGATTAACCCCTGCTCTTTCATCAAGGACTCAAGTTTCTTCCAGTGAGCTTCTTCCATTGGGACAAGGGGCAGTCTTACGTAATTTTCACAGAACCCCATAGCTGCCATAGCTGCCTTTACTGGAATGGGGTTGACTTCGCAGAATAACGCATTAATTAATGGGAGCATCTTGCACTGAAGGGCCGCTGCTCCTGCGATGTCGCCTGCAAAGAACTTGTTGCAAATCTCCATTGTCTGTTTTGGTGCAGGATTCGAGAGAACTGAGATAACGCCCTTGCCTCCCATTGAGAGAATCGGGACTATCTGGTCATCGTTGCCTGAGTAAATATCGAGTTTGTCCCCTACAAGCTGTGCAGTCTGGACGATCTTGCTGATGTTCGAGTTAGCCTCTTTAATGCCTGCAATGTTGGGATGATCTGCAAGTTTCGCGTAAGTTTCCGGTTCAATGTTAATGCCTGTCCTTGACGGAACGTTATAGAGAATTACGGGCTTTGATGAAGCATCTGCTATTGCCGTGTACATTTTGGCGAGGCCGTTTTGCGTACTCTTGTTGTAGTAGGGAGTAACGAGCAACAATGCGTCTGCTCCTACATCACAGCAATATTTCGAGAGCTGGATTGCGTATCTTGTGTCATTTGAGCCTGTAGCTGCGATAATCGGACACTTGCCTGCTACTCTTTCGACTGCGAATTTGACTACTGCCTTGTGTTCAGCGTCATCAAGCGTAGAGCCTTCACCAGTGGTGCCTGCGATTACGAGTGCGTTAATGCCCTGTTCGACCTGCCAATCGAGGACTTTTGCGAATGAGTCATAGTCAACACCCTGAGCATTCATCGGGGTAATCAGTGCCGTAGCAACGCCTTTGAAAACCGGTTTACTTATCATGAGTAAAATATCTCCTTTAGTAGTATAAAATCTCTTTACACAAAAAAAACCGCCCTGTGAATGAGCGGTTATTACGTGCAATAATTATAACTTCGTCATCATTCACAAGTGCACGATAAATAATCACGCTTTATCTTGAGAACTTTGACCAACGCGCAGGAAAAGAGACTGACAACACGTGCAAAATCTACATTGCCGATTAACATAAATTTTTTCTCTCCTTTCCTGTCATAGTGATTAACAAAATTTTGAGAAATGATAAACGCGAAAATTTATTCTGTCAACTAATAGATTTGTTTCGAGCTGCAAAAATTTTTTGTGATATAATCTTTAAAGTTTTACCGGCAAAACTTTTTACTCGTGTTTTCTAACTTGCTTAAAAGGAGATTTTTCTATTATGCATATTGCTAAAAAATTTTCATTACTGCTTGCTCTGGTAATGCTCTTGAGTTCAGCTCATGCAGTCTACTCTGAAGACTCGTATCATTATGCGCTTACTGACATGACATGGGCGGAGTTCTACTCAGGGGAAATCAAAGAGAATTTTAATAAGAGCGAATATGACGCAGTTAGTTCTGCAACACAAAGATTTACAGGCAGACTAAATCAGCTTGTATCACAAAAAACAGAATCAGGCGGCACAATTTATTCAGGCGTTAAAGCTGTTCAAGTCAGGATGACTCAGGATATTTATAACGTTTTGAGCAGCGATACCCGTTATTCTTCTTGGGATGTATCAAAGTTTGATGAGTATAAAGACGTTGATGTTTCTGGCTCATTCGGGGCAATGACAACTAAGACTCAAAAAGTTGAAGGAGCAGAAATAACACTTGCCAGCGGGGCATCGACTCATCATACAGAATATTCCCTGAAAATTTCGGGGCTTGATCTTGACGCACTTGGCCTCAAACTCGGCGAAGGTTCGGGAAGGACTTCAACATTTGACTATTATCTGGGAGGACTCCTTGAGACCAGCGACGGCAAGAAATACGGCTTAAAGCACCTTGATAACTTATGGGTCAATGCCACTGAGGTCGGTTTCTGTGTCGAAGCATATAATGACAACGGGGCAAAGGGTTATGCTCACACGGCAGATTTGACAGAAAAGACAATCACAAAGATAACTTTCATGCTCAAGAATCAGGCAGATCCATATATTGAATGCAGTGTTTACGTCAAGCAGAAGACTTCAGCAACTGTCGAACCTGTATACGATGAAGGACTAAATGCTGTTGAAGTTGGGACACCTGTAGAGTTTACGTTCACAGGGACACCTTCTGACTCAAAATATGACGAAGTAGTCTCGATAAGCTACGACGACCCTAACGGTCATCACGGCTTGAGCACTCTTCCTGAAGAAAATTACACGTATTCTGACGGCAAGCTGACTCTAAGCGGTGAAATTGCCTCAAAGACTCATAAATACAATATCATATTCGGGGACTCTAACGGCAAGTATATAGACATCGGAACTTCTTTCATGATTTTCACGACTGATGCAACGAATGAGATAATTTCACCCGATAATAATTTAGCTTCCCTCAACTTTCTGCTGACACCGGAGGGAGTTTCTGACACTGTTGATGATTACATGAGTTCTTCAGGCTTTGTGAAAGCTTCGGATTACACTGATCCTGCAAAAAATTTTTCGATAGAGTATACTAATGGCGAACATCAGCTGGCAGGTTCGGGCTTCAGTTTTGATATTACGCTCAATGACGTACCGGAAGGCAAGACAGGTGTTGTAGGTTTCGGAAAAATATTTTATCTGACCCCTGATAACTGCGGTGAAATGTACCCTTTTATATATGAGCAAATCAACGCCCTTGAGAGTTATCCGAGCGGCTTTAAAGGCATATTCGGCCCGCAATTTCGAGGCTTGGGCATAAAGATACATTCTGTTCAGTCAGACGGCAGCGTTATTGACGTTACGAACTATACAGGAGCAGGCGCAATGATTTCTGACGACAGCAACATCATGATTTATTACGGAGTCATGTTAGCAGACCGGGACACTACGACAGATGATGAGGGCAATACTCACCCTTTTTCGCCTGAAGGAGAGACCCTGTTAAGCGACGGCAAAGCAGATGGTCATCTCCAGGCAGCATGGTACTTCGAGATTCTTTCAGAGAATGCAGAAGTTGTTGATGAGTCTGATAATGAGGCTGGAATTTCTTTTGAGGCAATGAGACCCGGCTTTATTCTTTCAGCAGATGAAGCGGCAGAATCACAAAAATTAACATGGGTAATCGGTGATATGTCTTTAGGCGGAGAGTCTGAACCTGTTAGCGGTAGAACTAATCAGATTTCAGGTGACAGCGGTTTTTCTTTCACAGTCTCAGTTGACATGAGCAAGATTGAGAGCGGCCATACTCCGATGCTTGGCTTCAGTAAATTATTTGCCTTCACAGCTGACAACATGGGTGAAGATTTCAGTGCATTCAAGTCCAAAGTCGAGAGCCTTCAGAAAGAGTCCGAATCAGGTTACGTGACGGATTATAGGGTCCTGCAAGATTACGGGCTTCAGGTCATGGCTGTTTATTCTGGCAGTGAAAATGCTTCAAGGGTAGTTGCTTCGGCTTCAGAGACAGAGACAGACATCACTGACAAAATACAGTTCGGAATGTTTGCAGACGGTGATTCAGTATACTTTAACCACGGAGCAATAATCGTTGACCGCGAAATTACTGACGACGAGGGCAGCAAGTTAGATATGGTCTTCGAGCAGTCACCGTTAATCAGCGATGGCAGGGCTGACGGAAAAATAAGTGCTTCATGGTTCATAGCAAAGTCAAAGTCTGCTTCACATGATGACGGCGAAAGTATTTTGTCGGGTTCGTCAAGCGGCTGTAATTCACTGAATATATTTGCTCCGGCTTTGATGCTTGGAATTTTGCTTCTGACAATGCGCAGGAAATAGAGTACCTGTGGGACGCAGGGCAACGACACGGGCATGTGTCGTGCGCGAATGCCGGGAATTAACGCCTTTGGAGATAAACAACACGGGCATGTGTTGTTTGGTAAGACGCTGGCAGAATATCGCGGCGCAGTCTCGATGAATTAGGAAGCTGTCACTTCTATAAGTGGCGGTAGTTCACACTTTTTCAGGCTTCCTTGTGAATTTTATTTTGCAGGGGAGTTTTTTGTCTGTGCTGATATATAATATATAATCTCATGCAGATTATTATTCATTTATTTTTTAGGAGGTAAACTTTTTTGCTTCAAACTATAAACCCATTTCTCGTTGCTGGCTTTCTGTTCTTCTTGAGTCTCGTAGCTGGTACACTCTCAGAGAAGATTAAAGTCCCTGCATTAATATTATTTCTGGGAATCGGAATGCTCGCAGGCGTTGACGGCCCAGGCGGTCTTGATTTCAGTGATGCAAATGCTGCCAACCAGGTCGGAACGTTTGCCCTTGCGTTTATATTATTCTCAGGCGGTTTTCAGACTCAATGGAGCGACATTAAACCAATCGTAACTCAGGGCGTAGTGCTCTCGACTTTGGGAGTGTTATTGACTGCTGTAGCTGCTGCCGTCCCCATTGCAATGCTGCCCCAGTTCACATATAAAGACGCGTTCCTGCTCGGTGCGATAATTTCATCTACTGATGCTGCTGCTGTGTTCTCGATTTTGCGCACCCAAAAAATCGGACTTAAAGGGACCTTGAAACCCATGTTAGAGTTCGAGTCAGGAAGCAACGACCCGATGGCAGTATTCTTGACTATCACTGCAATAACATGGCTGACGAGTCCTGATGTCCCTTTGAGCGAGCTTGCAGTAAAATTTGTCGTCCAAATGCTTGCAGGCGGAATAATGGGTTTTGTCATGGGAAAATTTGCCTGCTACATGATTCAAAGGCTCGAAGTTGCTAATGAAGCGTTATACCCTGTCTGGGGAATTTCTATAGTAATGATGACCTTCGGAATAACTGAAACTGTCTACGGCAACGGCTATCTTGCTGTCTACATCTGCGGCATTGTCATGTGCGACGGCAATTTTCTCTACAAGCACAGCCTTCAGAGATTTCACGACGGCTTTGCATGGCTCATGCAGATCATCATGTTCTTAGTACTTGGCCTGCTCGTCAATCCCTTGGACGTAATCAACATTCCTGTTATAAGTGCCGGCCTGCTGATCTCGTTTGCATTAATGTTCATTGCAAGACCCATTGCTGTGTTTATCTGCACGATTTTCGGTAAATTGAATTTCCGTGAAAAATTATTCGTCTCATGGACAGGACTGCGAGGCGCAGTACCCATTATTCTCGCTACATATCCATTAACAGAAGGACATCCACAGGCGAAGTACATGTTCAACGTAATATTCTTCGTTGTCCTGACTTCAGTAATGCTTCAGGGAAAGACTTTAGGATGGGCAGCAAAATTGTTGAAACTCGATGCAGCAGTCAGAGAAGCAAAGACTTATCCCCTTGCATTTGATATAACGCCCGGAAGCGGCAATCAGGAAACCCGCGAAGTAGATTTGCTGCCTGATTACGCAATAATAGGGCACGAAGTCAAAGAGTTAAAATTCCCTGAAGGAGTTTCGATTCTGCTGATTAACAGAGGCTCTAAATTCTTAATTCCCAAGGGCGGTACTGTCTTAGAGAGCGGCGACACTCTTTTATTATTCGGTGAAAGGGCGAAATTATCAGAAGTTGAGAAAAATTTATCTGTGCAAGCTGATAATAATAATGAGTCAAAATAAAATTGCTCGTTGATTTTTTGTGTTCATGCGCTATTATTCATTTTAAAGCATGTAATTTTGTAAATAAGCGAGGTAATTAATCATGCAAGATTTTCGCCAGTTCATAAAAGAAATTACGACATTGAAAACCGTCTGGATAGATAAAGGTGAAGGCAAATGGGTAGTCAAGAAACGTATGCACCCGTTCTTACGCGGCGTTATAGGCGTTACTGTAATAGTTATCGGGGTTAGTGTATACTTGAATCTGCCATCGTTTAAGAAAGTTTTGACCAGTCAGAAGGCCGAAGCTGAACCTGAAGTAAAAATCTCCAGATTGATTGACTATGCCCCTGACAAGTTGACCGCTTCCCTGCCGACAATTAATGTCCCGGAGCAAACGCCTGAACCTGCAGCAATGAGACATGAGCGTCTGACTATGCCATTGAACTATGACGCTAACAACAGCGGCATGATAATTACTGAGCCTGAGAAACTCTTTAGACCTGTGCCTCAAGTCCAGGCCAGACCAGAGAGAATAAATAATTACGATGATGATAAATATAGAATCTTAGTCAGCAAATCAAAGTACACTCTTTCACTATTCAAGGGAAATGACTTAGTGAAGGAATATCCCATAGCAGTCGGCAGGAACCCGGGAGATAAGCGCAGAGTCGGCGACCACAGGACTCCAACCGGAGATTTCAAGATCGTATCGATTGAGGATGCCTCCAAATGGAAGCATGATTTCGGTGACGGCAAGGGCAAAATCGCTGGTGCTTACGGACCCTGGTTCCTGAGACTTGATGCCAAGGGCTGGAAGGGAATAGGAATTCACGGAACCCATGACCCTGACTCAAGAGGCACTATGGCGACTGAAGGCTGCATAAGACTCAGCAATGAAGACATAGCCGAGCTGAGAAATTACGCATATAGAAACATGCCCGTCACAATCAGGGAAAATTAGGAGGCTTGAGTCATAATGCTTAAATGCGGAATAGTCGGGTTGCCCTTATCCGGAAAGTCTACGGTCTTTAACGTCATAACCAGAGCAGGAGCAGAAGTTAAGCCCTATGCAGGAGGTAAGACAGAACCCAACAGGGCACTCGTCAGTGTACCTGATTCAAGATTTGATAAACTCGTAGAAATTTTTGTGCCTAAGAGCGTAAAACCTGCTGATGTTGAATTCGTTGACTTAGCGGGACTTTCACGTGATGCAGGCAAGGGCGCAGGTCTGGGCAATTCGTTTTTGTCTTTCGTGGCTGAATCAGAAGCGTTACTGCATGTGGTGAGGGTCTTCAAGAATCCTTCTGTGCCTCACCCTGAGAACAGCATAGACCCGTTAAGGGACTGGAACATAGTAGAAGCTGAATTGATTTACCGCGATTTAGGAGTTATAGGCGGGAGGCTTTCACGTCTTGATGAGAAGAAGGCCAAGAAGAAATTGACTCCTTCAGAAGTTGCAGAACTTGAACTCCTCAAGCAGCTTGAAGAACACTTAATGAACGAGCTGCCTTTGCGTGAATTTGCCTTAACTGATGAGCAAAAGAGATCTCTTGCAGGTTTTGCATTCTTGACCCTTAAGCCTGAGCTTGTCGTGCTGAATCTCGATGACACTCAGACAGGGGAGAATATCCCGGAACTTGCCGGCCTTGAGGCAGAACTCTCAAAACGTAATATGAAGTCAATAAAAGTCTTTGGAGCTACGGAGATGGAACTCGAACAGCTTGACCCTGAAGACCGTGCAGAATTCATGAAGGACTTAGCCATAACAGAACCGGGCCGTGAAAGGCTTATTCATGAGGCATATAAATTACTTGGGTTAATATCTTTCTTCACGTCAGGCTCAGACGAAGTAAGGGCGTGGACCCTCAAAGCCGGAAGCAATGCAGTAGACGCTGCCGGAGCAATTCATTCGGACTTAGCGCGCGGCTTTATCAGGGCACAGGTTGTAGCGTACGATGATTTTATCGCGAACAATGCAAGCATAGCCCAGTGCCGAGAAAAAGGAGTTCTGAGACTTGAAGGCAAGGAGTATATCGTGAAGGACGGCGACATGATAGAGATTCGCTTTAACGTGTAACATAAAGGCATTCAAGAGCTTGACCGATAGTTACAACCTGTTGTTATACTCAAAAAAATTTCTAATATGGAGGTATTAATCATGAGAATAACAATATGCGCAATTATCATGTTATTTGTGCTTTTCGGAACAGCGTTTGCTGATATGAAACCCGTGAAAAGTTTTGAAGCGAGAAAGCCCATTCCTTATAACGGCAATCAATTCGGGTTCGTTTACGGCGGTGCTCTGACAGAAAATGTTGAAGGCAAAGTTAATGTTCATCCGGTTACTTATGAGCTTAACGGAATTAAAATTGCGGCGAATGTTTACACTCCTGCCGATTATGATG
>JAFSQO010000304.1 GCA_017446645.1 Synergistaceae bacterium
CATACCGGGAAATCTCAGATACAATAAACAATTCCGGCTCACCTGCTGAAATCGTGAACGCCCTCGTTGACTCTGCGTTAAATAACGGCGGACGTGACAACGTGACGTGCATATTCATTAAATTTGCTATTGCCTAATAATTCGTAGATTTGGTAAACTTATATAACTTTCCAAAATATATATTTATATTTAATATCAGAAAGGAAGTTATTGTTACATGAAGAAATTTTTGTTTGCTTTAACCCTTGTTGCAGCCGTTGCCTCAGCCTCATTTGCTGCCCCTGAGCTGACGTTGATAATTGCCTCGAACGCTACGGACCTTGCTAACCCGTACAGTCATGGTCTTGACAAGTTCAAAGAGGTTGCCGAGCAGGTTTCAGGCGGAAAAATCGCTGTCACAGTCCACAAGGGCACATTGGGCGAGAACGAGTCAGAGCTTGTCGAGAAATTAACTATGGGAGCTGCCGACATCGTAGTCTCCTCACCTGGTTTCATGACTGCTATCGGAGTTCCTGAGATCGATATTTTCTCACTTGAGTACTTATTCAACAGCTTTGCTCACTGGGAGAAGTGCCTTGATGGCGAGTTCGGTAATGCCATGCGCAAGATCGTCCTTGAGAAGACTTATAACCAGTTCCGTATCGTAGGCTATTGGTCATCATCAGTGCGTGATGTCTATGCAAAGAAGGCAGTGAAGTCCCCGGCAGATCTCAAGGGCCTGAGCATTCGTACACAGTCCTCGAAGGTTCAGCAGGATTTCTTCCAGGCTTGCGGAGCTATTCCCACGACAGTAGCATGGGGCGAGCTTTACCAGGCACTTCAGCAGGGAGTTGTTGACGGCGCAGAGAACGACTACACGAATATAACCCTGAAGGAGCACCATAAGACCCCGAACGGCAAGTATATTTCAGAGACTCACCATGACTTCACGACGCGTTTATTCATGATGAACGGCGACAAGTATGACTCACTGACTGACGAGCAGAAAGAATGGATTAACGCAGCAGCCGAGGCCAGCACAGCAGAAGAGCGCGCAGTTACCTACAGGATGTTCGAGGAGTCCAAGCAGAAGGCAATCGCAGCAGGCGCAGTCGTAACAGAGTTTGCAGATATTGACATAGCAGCCTTCAAAGCCCTTGCTACACCCATTCAGGACAAATTTGCAGCGGACAACAACATGACCGAACAGTTAAATATGGTTCGTTCAGCCGAATAATTTACGAATTCAGGGCGGTTAACAGCCGTCCTTTTTTGTTTATTTCGAGAAGGTGAAATTAAAATCATGAAAAAACTTATGGATACCCTGCAAAAGATTCAGATTGCTATAGGCGGAGCTTTCCTGTTAATCTTTCTTGTTACAGTCGTGTACCAGATTATTTGCCGCTATATGGGAGTCGCCGCCATGTGGACCGAAGACGTTAGCATGTACTCGTTTATCTGGGCTGTCTTCATGGGAGCTGCTGCAATGGTACATTCAAACGCCCATTTTGCTTTCACCAGCATGATAGACTCAATGACAGACGAGAGAAAAAAGACGATACTGCAAATCATCATAAATTTAATCGTTCTGACATTCTGCATCTTAATGATAATTTACGGATATGAAGCAGCAAAAAGATTCTGGAATTTCAGGTGGGTAAATATTCCCTCAATGAAGCGCGGACCTACATGGCTTTGCATTCCCATTTGCGGGGCTACGTCAAGTATATATTTGCTTTATGCTATTTGCAGTGAGTTAAAATCTTTATTCACAGGAGGCAGAAACTAATGCTCGGTGCAGTTCTTGTAATATTATTCGTTGGATTTATAGCAATTGGTGTACCTATAGCCTTCGCACTGGGTATAATTTCCTTCACTGGTATAGCCTGCCTGCCTGCAATCCCCAATACTGTGGTCTTCACGAAGATGTTCAACGGGTTAAACAGCTTTACGTTATTGGCCGTACCGTTATTCATACTGGCAGCGAACCTGATGAACGAGGGCGGCATAACTGAGAAGTTAATCGAGTGCATCTGCGACCTCGTAGGCCACAAGAAGGGCGGACTTGCATATGCGAACGTTCTTGTCTCAATGGTCTTTGCTGGAATTTCAGGCTCCTCACAGGCTGATACGTCAGGTGTCGGCAAAATCTTTATCCCCGCAATGGAAAAACAGGGCTACGACAAGGGCACTTCAGTAGGAGTTACAGCAGCCTCGTCAACGTTAGGCTCTATAATCCCCCCCAGTATCACAATGGTAGTGTATTCAGGCATCGCGAATTGCTCTACAGGTGCTCTGTTTATGTCCGGTATAGTCCCCGGTATTTTGCTGGGAGTAGCACAGATGATAGTTGTCAAGATGTATGCGAACTCCAAGAATTTCCCTCAGAGTGAGAAAGTTCCGTTTGCTACTGCAATGAAGCACACGTTAATCTCAATGCCTGCGTTGATGACTCCGATTATCCTGATAGGCGGAATAGTTTCAGGATTATTCACCCCGACAGAGTCAGCAGCTTTTGCCTGTATTTATGCCTTGTTAGTGGGAATATTCTTCTATCACTCAATCAAGATCAGCAGACTTCCCGGAATTTTAATCGACACTATGAAGATGGCTTCACTGTCATTATTTGCGTTGGCTACGGCGAATGCATTAGGCGAGTTATTGAGTTATTACCAGTTAAACGTAATTGCCCAGAAGATGTTCCTGGCTCTTCCCGGCGGAAGGTTAATTTTCTTGCTCGTTACAGTTTTATTCTTCTTATTTGTCGGAACTTTCATGGACGCTGTACCTGCAATGATTTTATTTGTACCGATAATACTGCCGTCAGCCGTTGCTCTGGGAATAAGCCCGATAATTCTTGGCCTTATCATCATCGTAACGCTTGCACTCGGACTTGTAACGCCTCCTTATGGTTTATGCCTGTTACTTGCTTCGTCAATAAGCGGCACAACGATAGAAGAAGGCTTCAAGGGAACCCTGCCGTACTTTATATCTTCGCTGGTAGTATTGGCATTGTTAATCTTCCTGCCTGATTTGTGGCTTGCAATACCGAAGGCGATATTCCCGACGTTATTTTAACTTTAGTGTGTCCTGTGAGTTTTCGCGGGGCACATTTTTTGTTATTACCTTCATTGCTATATCGCACACGAGCTGCCTTAACTCTTCAGGCTCAATGACTTTAACATATGGTGAACATGATAGAATCCACGCTGCGGCCTCATTCAAATCCGGTATATTCGCGGTCATCTCGATAGTATTTGCGTCAAGCCTCGTGATTTTCTGGGTCAAGTGTCTGGGTGTTTCGCTGATAATCGTTGCCATTGGTTCGGCGATAATGAGCTTCATGCTGTACTTAAGCTCGCCGGTTCTGATGTACCATGCTGAATTAATTAATGCCTCGTTGTCATAATCATCTGGAGGATTCGCGAACTCTTCATCAGGTAATGCGTTAATATCCTGAATCCTTGCGAGCTTGAACATTAAGACTCTGCTTTCACTGCCTGCAATAACATACCAGGAATGAGCCCGGAAAAATATTTCATATGGTGAGATTACATGCGTCTTTGCTTCACGTGTGCCATAAGGTGAAGTGTAAGTTATCTCGATTGCCTGCTTTGTCCTGATTGAGTGAATTATCTGGTCGAAAATCCCCGGCTTTACGAGTGAGACAGGAATTTGCATAGTTGCCGAATCAGCAAGCCATTTCCCAAAGGCAATTAACTTTTCTGGGATAATCTCCGCTATTTTGTCCCAGAGAGCTTTGCAGTTGTCCTGCATGTCCGGTATAAAGTGCTCGGCCATTGAGAGTCCTGCCGTCAACGCCGTAATGTCCTTCTCATTGAGATTTAGGGACAGTAGGAAATCACCCTCATAGTCAAGGCAATATCTGCGGGGAGTGCTGCGTCTGTATGAGATTTCGGCCCTGTACTCATCGCGCAGTAATCTGATGTCGTCCTGTAACGCCCTCCGGTTTGTGTATTCGCAGTGATGGATTATATCCTGAATTTCCGCACCAGAGTCGCCCCGTCTACGCAGGAACGTCAAGAGCCTCAACAATCTTCGGATTCTGACTGAGGATATTTCGCGGGCCATCAGCTTAACAAGTACGTGATTATGTCGAGAACGTGGTCGACTTGGGCAGAGTCCTTTACTCCTGTTTTGCACCAGACTGCAAAGTGTTCGCAGTTGTTCAGAGCTAGATTGTAGCCGCCTTCACCGAGTTTGCTTCTTGCCCGCCTTATCGTCTCCTCGCCTGAGTACAGGTGATAGTCCCTGAGTCTTGCGTTCTTGATTGCCTGCCATAACTGAAAGATACTGCCCTTCTTGTCTTTCTGTACGTGATTCATGAGTTCGGCAGGATTTTCTGGGAAATGACAGACGTTGAAGCCTTTCGCACCGTTCAGGAATTCATCGAGTGAAGTCTCCCGGACCATGCCGTTGAAGTCCGCCGGGCCTGTTGCTCCCGTGTAGTGAATGACGTGGTTTAAATCTTTCACGTAGACCCCGTAATGACTGTACAAGCCTCGATTGACACGGATAACATCGCCGTTCTCAGGGTTATTATTAGCGTGATGTGATGCCCCTGCTTTAAGAGTGAGATTTTGCAACAGGGGCAGTAATAATTTCTCTAACTCTCCAGGCATGGCATTAACGGGTCAACCTGAAGTCCTGTGAAGTCTTCGCCGAATATTTTTAATGAGGAATACGGACGAGGTGAATCAACTACCACAGAAGAAGGCCCAAATAAAGCAGCGAGAGGAGCAATGAACGATACCGAATCGCTATTAGTTACAGCAGGTGAAGTATATCTCTTCATGTCATAACCTCCTTAATTTATGCATGGCTCAAGTCCGGCAATGCTCTTCTCGACAATGTTATCGCCCCGCATAGCCTTTGCAGCCCAGCCAACTGCAACAGCTGCCGCTCCAGTAGCAAGAAGTGCAGGAATTGCAAAAACTATATCGTTTCCTCCAAACACAGCTGGAGCATGATACTTGCTGTCATTTTTCATAATTATTCCCCCTTAATCCATGCAGGGTTCAAGTCCAATCAGGCCCTTTTCGACAATTTTATCGCCGCTTATTGCAGATCCTACAGCCGCAGCAGCCACTCCAGCAGCAAATGCCTTTGCTATGCTTATTCCGGCAATAATCGCAGGAATTGCAAAACCTTCATTCACACTGATTGTTACAAGCGGAGCACTGTATTTCTTCATGACAAAATTCCTCCTGTCTTAATTCGTATTAATTTCTTCCATTGCAAGTCCCTTATGAAACTTACTATATCATATTCGAGACTTTTACGGTCAATATCATACTCGCTCAGAATTTTTGAGCAAAGTCCTTCGATGCTGACAGTTCCGTCAAGAATTTCCCACATTTCGCGGGCTGTACCGTTGAGATAATATATTTCGTTATTTCGGTTCAGGGCTACGAGAAAATCGCCGTCTTCCCTTGTCTTGACTGCGTTATGAAGGGGGACGTAATCCTTCAGGAAGTTATATGCAGTGTTCATATTATCACGCTTTCAGGCAGCGGCACATTTGGTGAAATCAAACTTGCCTCGAACGTTTTGGCTACTGCTGTTGCTGCCTTACCTACAAGATAACCTGTTGCTACTGCAAGGCCAAGCGCAGGAAATGCA
>JAFSQO010000032.1 GCA_017446645.1 Synergistaceae bacterium
CTTTAGTCGTGCTGATTATCGAAGTACCTGCTACGAGAAAGCCCCACATCGAAGCCAGTGGTTTACCGGCCTGACGGTAGATATTTCCGAAACGCGACCAGAAACCTACAAGAAGCATTAAACCAGCCAAAGACATAAAGAACGCTCCTGAATCCGTAACGATTGAGGCAGCAAGCATTAAGACAAAAGTAACGGCAAGGACATGACCGACTAATCCCGGAATTTCATCAAGATAACGGAATATAAACGGGAAAAAACTGAACCAGAAAGTCCCGGCAATGAACGAGAACGCAGGGGTCAAGTAAATATACTCATTATCAGGAAATCTGATAAAGTGAACGCCTGGTCCGAAATACGCACACAACGCGCCGATTACAGGGTAAAGCAGCTGCCATCTCGAATCATTGTAGATCTGCTCGACAATCCCGGTAACGCTCGCAAGCATTGCACAACACACGACAACACGGGCTTCAGGCGAACCGAACCATGAGGCAAGAATCAACCAGGCTCCCGACAGGACTATGTCGCGAAAATATGCATATTGACGGGGCTGCAGGGTGTACTTGATGAAACGCTGAACCCCTATGCAGATTATTGACGCTAGGACACAGCCGGCTGTCATAAAGAAATCAGCAGATCCTAGTAATTCCATCCATGTAGGGCACGAGGGCTTCAGGAACGTTGAAAGTACCGTCCTCGTTTTGATAATTTTCGATTATTGCAATAAGAGTTCTCCCTACTGCAATACCGGAGCCGTTCAATGTGTGAGCGAACCTGATTTTGCCTCCGTCTGAAGGTCTGTAACGCAAACTCATTCGCCGGGCCTGGAAATCCTCGCAGTTGGAGCATGAGCTTATTTCGCGATACTTATTCTGAGAAGGCAGCCACACCTCTAAATCATAAGTCTTGCATGAACCAAAGCCAATATCACCCGAACATAAATTTACGACTCTGTATGGCAGTCCAAGAATCTCAAGAACTTCGCCGGCGTTATTCGTGAGCTTTTCGAGTTCGTCATAGCTTGTCTCCGGGGTGCAAATCTTCACCATCTCGACCTTGTCAAATTGGTGCTGCCTCATCAAACCCCTGACATCACGTCCTGCACTTCCTGCCTCGCGTCTGAAACAAGGCGTATATGCTGTGTAGTATAACGGTAAATCCTTCTCGTCAAGAATGCTTTCGCGATTAAGATTTGTGAGGGGAACTTCAGCAGTCGGAATCAGCCATAAATCATCGTTCTGAAGCCTGTATAGATCCTCGGCAAATTTGGGAAGCTGTCCTGTGCCTTCGAGTATTGCAGACCTGACCATGAAAGGCGGCTCGACTTCAAGATAGCCATGTTTCTTAGTGTGTAAATCAAGCATGAAGTTCACGAGTGCGCGCTCCATTCTTGCACCAAGTCCCTTTAAAACAGTAAAACGGCTCTGGGCAAGCATAACTCCCCGCTCAAAGTCCATTATGCCTAATGGTTCTGCAATGTCCCAGTGAGCTTTGGGTTCAAAATCGAATTTTCGAGGCTCTCCCCATGTTCTCACTACTGGGTTATCGTTCTCGTCATTCCCAATCGGTGTAGTCGGGCTTAATGTATTAGGCAGGGTCATCAGGTGGGTATGAAGCTCTGACTCAACTTCTGCAAGCTCTGAGTCAAGGGCCTTAATCTCCTCACCCATAGCTTTTATTTCTGCCTTGAGTGAATCAACGTCAAGCCCCGGATTATTCTTTGCACTGCCGATTTTACGCGAGCCTTCATTGCGCTTAGCCTTAAGGTCTTCCGTACGGCCGATTATACTGCGTCGTCTCTCGTCGAGTTCAACGAGCCTGTTTAAATCGAAATCGTGTTTGCGATTCCTGAGCATTTCAGCATATTCTTCTTTGTTAGCAAGAATGTATTTTATATCAAGCATTATAACTTCTCTCTCCTGTTGCTGTATTTGTTTTAGTGTCAGCAGTCCTGATATTACGCAGCAAGTTAGCCATTTCGATAGCACCGACTGCGCAGTCAGCTCCCTTATTGCCTGCCTTGCTTCCTGCCCGGAGCAAAGCCTGGTCAAGTGTATCACATGTCAGAACCCCGAATAAGACCGGAACCCTGTGTTCAAGTCCGACAGCGGCGAGACCCTTTGACGCTTCAGCAGCAACATAATCAAAGTGAGGTGTATCTCCTCTGATTACGGCACCGAGTGCGATTATAGCATCATACTTGCCTGTCAATGCGAGTTCTTTTGCGATTAAGGGCAGCTCCCAGGCACCGGGAACCCAGTAAATTTCGATTGAGCTACCTGAGACATCATGACGCATTAAAGCATCTTTTGCACCGTCTATTAAACGCGATGTGATTATCTCGTTGAATCTTGAGGCGATTATAGCAACGTTTAAGCCAGTGCCTATTAATTTGCCTTCTGTGATTTTCATTCTAAGTTAAGTACCTCCGTTATGTATTTATATATTTAGCATGTGACCCATACGAGACTCTTTCGTAAGTAAATATTTCTCATTGAACTCGTTGGGATTAATCAAAATCGGGACTCGTTCAGTGATTTCGATACCGTACTGCTCAAGACCTGAGATTTTGCCGGGGTTATTCGTCATAAGCCTGATTCGTTTCAGTCCCAGATCCTTTAGAATCTCTGCACCTGTTCCGTATTCCCTCATGTCAGGCGGAAAGCCCAATGCAACATTAGCGTCGACCGTGTCAAGTCCTTCGTCTTGCAGCTTATACGCCCGTAACTTGTTGAGTAAGCCAATGCCGCGACCTTCTTGTCTCATGTATAGCAGAACTCCCCGGCCTTCGTTAGCTATCATTTCCAGGGCCTTGTGAAGCTGGGGACCGCAGTCGCACCTGAGTGAGCCTAACACATCACCGGTGAAGCATTCGCTGTGAATTCGAGTCAGGACGCTTTCGGACGAATTTACTATATCACCCATTACAAGTGCTAAATGGGTGTGAGGGTCGTCATCTTGTGTGATGCTTCTGTATGCGCTGACCCTGAAGACACCCCACTCGGTTGGGATATTGACCTCAAGTTTTTTCTCAACTCGTTTGAATTCTGATTTATTAATAATTATTTCGTGTTCGTGATTATGACAGTGCAAAAATACTTCATCTCTTTTCATGCTCTTTATATCAGATAAATATTAGCACAACGAGAGTGAAAAAAGTATCTGTGATTAAGCTAAGAATCGTCGGCACCTAGAATTCCGCCTTCCTGTGAAAACTCCATGAATAACGCAGCGTTTTTCCTGACAAGCTGCTTGATGTATTGCATCTCAAGATACGAGTAGCCGTTATTTTCCCATCTATACATGGGAAGCCAGCACGTTGCATTCTTGAAGCCTTTTCGCTCGTCAGGGGTCTCAATATAGACTTTAACACTGCCGTCACAATACATTTCAGAGTGAGTTATCTCTGTGTCATCGTTCAGGGTCATAAACGGGTACATCATGATCTAATTCGCCTCTTTTCACGCTAATATTAGCACAAAAATTAATTCAGGGGTTCTCGCCATGACGGGTAATAAATTCTCAGGTGAGTTATATCTTTCAGGGCATCATCGACTCGGCCTGAAACTTCTGGGAGCTTCTCCCATTCTCCGCCGTTCCTGCGACAAATCACAAGGGGTTTGCGTCCGTATTGGCTCCAGATGTCGGGCAATGAGTCACTTAGCTGGGTCCCTGGCACTAACGAAGACTTGTACAATGGCTCAGAGCCTTCCAGATCACTATTACCTGGGAGAGGAGCAATAATCATCCATTGGGTTAAATTCCAGGCGTTCAGCATTTCCTTTGAAGTCAAGGCATGTTTCAGAGGCATTATCTGGATACCGCCGACCTCACCGCGCTTTGAAGTAGCTACGTCAATTACTCCGGAGTGCGAGGCCCTGATTCTGCCCCTGGCCTGATAGAGGGTTCCGCCAAATCTGCCTACACCGTTGACGGGGTGAATTACTCTAGCAGCGAGTCTCCAGCCATCTTTGTCCCAGATTATGACGCGTCCGCCCTGTCTGTTCTCGATTTCTGCCATGAAGAATTTTGACGCAAAGGCCGTCCTGATTATCAAGACATCACCATTTTCCGGGACTCCTGTTAATGCATGTTCTGCGCCGTCATGTTCGAGTGTGACACGTGAGCCTGTAAGTGGGGCAAATCCCCCGAATATCCCCGTACCTGCTTCCATTTCGAACGAGAAGAACGCACCCTGAACCGCTGCCGGGGCAATCGTCACTGAAGGTACAATGCTAATGATTCGTCCTCTATTCTCTTCTGTGTTAATCAGCATGTGAATGGCATTGACTGCAGTTGCACAGACACTTGAAGGCTCGCTCCATTTGCTTGCAGTGTAAGCAGGCCAGTTAGTTTTTACGGGGATCATTAAGACCCTTCCCAGATTAATTATTTCACCTGAAGGCATTACGGCCTTGACCTGAGAATTGACTTCACAAGGGATTCTAAGCTCGATGAAATTATCAGCGCAATATGTACATGAACAAGTTGCTAATAAAAAAATAATTACGCTTAACCAGAATTTTTTCGTCATAATTATATAACAGGTGCCCACCATACAGCCCAGATATTGCACAAAGCATGGTAAATTATAGCGGGCATCACTGAACCTCCTTTGAATCTAAGATAACCCATGATAATACCAGGGAAGAACGTAGCCACACGAAGCCAGCCGGTTAATGCTATTAAGTGGCTCAACGCAAAAATTAATGACGTTATGACAATCGCAATGAATGCCCCTGTTCTGCGGGTTAATAAAGTCTGAAGCCAGCCCCTGTAAAAAGTCTCTTCGATGAAGGCAGCTGCTACTCCTCCGCCAAGCCAGTCAAGAGCCTGCCACAAACCGGGACGCTTAGGCAAGGGACCTCCCCATTTGACAGGCCAGTGAAGGGCTATAACCGTCAAGGGCACAAGGGTAATTATTAACGCTATGGTCACGTAAATCTTTGATTCACGCGTCATGAACCATTTTAACCCGTAAGAGGCTTCGCTTTCGTTCCTGAATTTGCACCAATAATACGGAAAATAGAGCATGAAGGCAGCTGCTCCAAGCCCTAAGATTTGTCCAAGCATTATAGAACTTTTATAGCGTCGCTCAGGAACTGGAACGCATTATTAATATAAGTGGCAATATAGAACCTGTTCGAGTACAGAGTCGCCGAAACTTTGCACAACAAGATAATCACAGGCACAGCAACAATTACCGCCCCTGTCCTGTAGAGAATTTTCGAGGGTATACGGCCCCATTTCTCGGACAATTCGCCAACAAGCCAGCCAGCTACCATTAGGGCAAAACCAAGTACCCATATTGACAGGCCAAGAACTACCTGAGTATTAACAACTCGCAAGAAAATCAACTCCATGTTTATATTTTAATGCTAGATTAGAGTAAATTATATGATAAACTTTCAGGGTTTTGTTAGAGCAATTTTTTTACAGGAGGAATTTATTTCTTATGACACGAAAATTTTTCAGGTCTTTCATGATTTTCATGATTATCGCTTTACTTGCTAACTTTGCATATGCTGCTGACTCAGGCTCTTACTCAGAGAATAACCCGGCTCAAAAAGTCGTTGCCAGGGTAGCTTCACAGGACATTACGGAACTTGAGGTCATGATGTTCCTTCAGCCGTTTGGACAACAGGCTATGATGCTCTGGGGGAGTGAACAGGGACGCAAGATGATAATCGATGACGTTATCTCGATGAGGCTCTACGCACTCGAAGGCGAAAGCAAGAAACTCGATGAGGCTCCGGAATTCAAGGCAGCCATTGAGAACACCAGAAGGGCAATGCTAGCTCAGTCGGCCATGAGGGAATTAATCAAGGACATTAACGTTACTGACGAAGAGACAAGAAAATTCTACGAGGACAACACAGCAATGTTCATGCAGCAGGAAAGAATTCACGCCCGTCATATTCTCGTAAAGCCCGAATCAGAAGACACTGCAGTGAAAATCATAGAATATCTTAAAGCAGGCACATCGTTCGATGTACTTGCCGAAGAGTACTCGATTGACCCAGGCAGCAAGATTAACGGCGGAGATTTGGGAGAATTTCCGCGCGGTGTAATGGTCCCTGAATTTGAAGAGGCAGCCTTTGAACTCAAGAACCCCGGCGACATCTCGGAACCTGTAAAATCACAGTTTGGCTGGCACATCATCAAACTTGAGGAGAAAATTCCGGAAGCACCGGCACCATTTGAACAGGTGAAGCAGCAGATTATTCAGGAAATCCAGAACCAGAAAACCCAGGAATTATTGAAGACTCACGCTGAAGAACTCGAAAAAGTCTACAAAGTCGAAAGATTTTAGGACACAACTAACGCCCCGTTTTGGCTGTGATGGTCATTGCGGGGTTTTTGTGTAGCTGGGAGGGATTACACATGCATGAGACAGATTTAGAAATACAGGCTCTGCTTGACAAGTATAAACGTCTGGAAATTCTTGTAACTAGGCGAATGC
>JAFSQO010000305.1 GCA_017446645.1 Synergistaceae bacterium
TCTAAATCAATGCAGAGATATGGGTGTTATGAACATCGTTTTTTCTGGTGGAGAGCCTATGCTTCATCCTCAATTTTGTGAATTTTTGAGGTATGCAAAAGACTTAGATTTTAATGTTACTGTACTGTCAAATCTAACTCTATTAGACGACAAGATATAGCTTATTGTACACTTTTTTTATTGGGGGGGGGGGGTATCGTGACAATTACGTATTTAATTATGTTAAAATTTCTGATATTTTTATAATAATAATTCGCACAGGAGATGATTTATAACATGACAGAACTTGAGAAAATGACAGCAGGAGAACTCTATAATCCTGCAGACCCTGAACTAACAAAAATAAGACACAAGGCTCATGATTTATGCTTTGAGTACAACAAACTCTCAGAGCTTCACGAAGAAGAACGCGAACGAATCATGAGTGAACTGTTGCCAAACTTTGACCCGTGGCAAGTATATTTTCAGGGGCCTATATTTTTTGATTACGGGATAAACATTCATATCGGCAAAAACTTTTACGCGAATTTCAACACTACGATACTCGATGTCTGTCCTGTAATAATCGGCGATAACGTAATGCTAGGCACGGGTGTTTCTCTCGTTACGCCATTGCACCCGCTTAATCACAGAGAACGTAACCCGAGAACTTTACCAGACGGCAGCATGATTGTACTCGAATACGGGAAACCAATCATTATCGAAGACAATTGCTGGCTTGCCTCGAACGTTACAGTTACAGCAGGAGTCAGAATTGGCGCGGGCAGCGTTATCGGCGCAGGAAGTGTAGTAACCCGCGACATCCCTCCGAACTCGTTTGCAGCCGGTGTGCCGTGTAAAGTCATTCGCCAGATTGTGTAGTGTAACCTCACCCCTAACTCCTTTCCTTGATAAGCGAGGGGAGTTAGAGGGATCAATAGTGTGGACAAAATAAATATATCGGACAGAGCATGGAACATAGTAGAACCTCACATGCCTGGCCGTATAGGGACAAAAAGCAGGGCTGCACAAGATAACCGTCGGTTTACGCGCTGGCGTGGAATAGCAACAAGACATGCTAAACAGAGTGCTTCATATTTAGCAGCAGTACAAATCTGTTGTATGGTGATATGGTTAAATATACTTTGACGACACTATCTAAACGCTTTTATGATATTATACTCCTGCAGAAATAATAACGAGTCCCGCAAAACTTCACGAGACCCGTAACTTACAGCGAGGAGTGATTATAATACTTTCCCTCAAATAATCGCTATATCTTCTCTATTGAGCTTACATAATAACCTGCTTCATCGATTGCTGCTCTTAACACGTCATCAGCAACGTCATCAGCAAGAGTTACTAGTGCCTGATTTTTCTCTAAACTGACATCTGCTCCAGTTACTCCCGGTAAATTAATGAGTGCTTCTGTAACATGTTTGACGCAGTTCTGACAGCCCATACCCTCAACGTGAATTAATTTCTTCATGATTCTTACTTGCCTGCCTCAGGTGAGTAGACCCTCATGTAGTAAATCGCGAAGAATAAGACTGCTGCACCGATTCCGATTCCGTAAGCAAGAGTCCTGTCAAGCATTAAGTAGCACTCAGGGGCAACGCAGAAATAAGTTACGCTCACTGCGCTCATGAACGTAGCAGGGATTGCAGCAATAAAGCCCTTGCCTGCTCCGACGTTCCTGCAGAGATAAACGGCACCGGCCCAAAGAGCTATCATTGCAAGTGTCTGGTTTGACCATGAGAAATAACGCCATACGATTGTGTAATCGGCTAAAGAAATGAAGTAGCCTGCTGCCAGTAACGGAACAGCGAGGATTAATCTTGGAGCAAAACCCTTCTGGTCAATCTTGAACCAGTCCGCAATTGTAAGTCTTGCACTTCTGAAAGCAGTGTCGCCTGAAGTTATAGGGCAAGCAACGACTCCGAGAATTGCCAGGATACTTCCTACAGGGCCGAGAAGTCCGATAGAAATCTCGTAAACTGAGTTGGAGTTACCACCCTTGATTGCCGCAAGTGCTGCAGTAGAGAACTCTCCGCCGACTCCTGTGTTGTAGAAAGCGATACCAGCTGATGCCCAAATCAAAGCTATAATTCCTTCAGCGACCATTGCGCCGTAAAATACGAATCTTCCCTGACGCTCTGACGTTAAGCAGCGAGCCATCATCGGTGACTGAGTTGCATGGAAGCCGGAAATTGCTCCGCAGGCCACTGTGATGAACATTAACGGCCATATAGGCTGGTTGGCAGCGTCCGGATGCATGTTATATAAGCCTTCCCATAATTCGATCATGGGCTTTGTTCCCTGAAGGTGGTTATAGACAGTCATTCCGCCGATTCCGATAGCCATGAAGATTAAGCAAAGTCCGAATAACGGGTAAATTTTGCCGATGACCTTATCAATCGGAAGAAGGGTAGCCAGGAAATAATAAACAAGAATTACAATCGTGAGAATCTTTGTCCATTCAGCAAGATTATAGCCCCATAACTCAGTAGCAGCAGGTGCACCGCCTGAGACCGCGCTTGTTCCCTGAACGAATAATTTTGCAAGAAGCCCTGCAGGTCCTACCATGAAGACGACTCCGACCATTACGAGAA
>JAFSQO010000306.1 GCA_017446645.1 Synergistaceae bacterium
ATCGGGTGTGCATTGGTTGAGAACTGGCGGTAACCTCCTGCATCACAGAGATTAATGATTACTGTACCGGTTGTCTTCTCAGCTTCTGCGCAGACTTTCTTGGCAAGATCGCTCTTTAACAGTGCCGTAACTTCTGCTCTGGTATTCGTCAAGAAGGGCAGGGTGAACATTAATAGTCTCGGACTGAAGTCAAACTGTCCGCCGCGCATTCCCTGAACAACTCCCTGAACTACCTGTTCGAGCATCTCTTTTTCTGTGCCGAGCTGGCCGTTGCCGAATACAGTGACTTTAACATGTCCGTCCGTGAGTTTCTCAACATCGGCTGCAAATTTTTCCATTGAGACCCAACGCGGATTGCCTTCTGGCTGTGCATGTCCTACGATCATCTCATAGTCGGCAGCAAACGCAGCAGAGCACGATAACACGAGAGTACTTACAAGAACAAGAGCTAAAAACTTTCTCATATAAGAATTTCCTCCTTCTTAAGGGTAAAAGTAAAATAAAACATAAAATTTTGTGTAAATTAAAGTATATCATTCCAAAAACATTTTGGAACAGGTTATAACGTATAATATTAAGAGTGTATTATGCGCGTCATGATACAATAATACCGAAATGTGATTGGTTTTCGGTAATCTTAACGGTTTTTAGTTTTTGAATGAATGCTAGAATTCAAGGCAAATTTTTTTTTAGGAGGAATATTTTTATAATGTCAGCAAAAAAATTAATCTTACTGGTCTTAACAGTATCTCTTCTTGTGATGAGTCTTTCTTTCACAGCAAATGCAGCTGCTAAGAAGTCTTCATCATCGTCAGCCCCAGCCGCCAGCGCGTCAAGTGTCGGAGTCGTCGACAGGGGGGAGATACTGAACAATCACCCAAGATTAGAGCAGGTTCGCAAACAGTTAGCTAATATAGCCCGTCAGAAAGAGAACGAGGCCAAAGCAGCAGCAGATAAAGAGACAGACACAGCAAAGAAGGCTCAGGCAGTCCAGGCAAAAAGAATGGAACTCGCCCAGGAAGAGCAGAAGTTAATGGGGCCTATTTATCAGGATTGCGAACAGGCAGTGCGTGAAGTGGCAGTCAAGCGCAAGTTATCACTGGTACTTGACAAGTTTGTCGTCTTAATCGGCGGCGAAGATATAACTCAGGATGTAATCCAGCAGTTAAAGAAGAAATAAAGAGATAAACTTTCGTGATGCGTAATGCGTAAAATTTTTGCGGTAATTCTCGTAATTTTTTTATGCTTCGTTATTACTTGTCATAATGAGGCGTTCTGTGCCCAGCCCAATCACAACTGGGTCTGGAACGTCCTTGTTGTGCCTCCGGTTACCGGCTGGAATAATGAACCGGGAAAATCAATCAGTGCCGCCCTCTCATGGTACGAGGCTGAAATTTCTGACTCTGGCTCAGGTGTCGGAGGTCATGATATAAAATTCGTAAGGTTAAACCTCAACACAAGCAGCGATAAACCTGCGGAAAACCTGAACCTGCCGATTGACTCTCACACAGCAGCAATCATGAGCTTTGCATTGACCCCTGACATAGACAGAGTCTTAGTCGCAAGGCTTGCAGGGCGTAACGTGCCTTTAATGCTTGCAGGAGGCGAGAACGTTTTAATCGAAACGGGAGGCCGTCCGTTAATCAATATATTTGCACTTGATTTATACCGAGATTACAGATGCTACGCTTTTGCCCAGTATGCCAGGAGAATTTATGACTCTAAAAAAAGAATCGCACTCGCAGCAAGCCGTTTCACAGTTAATCAGGAACGTGAGGCGAAAATCTGCTATGCCATGCTTGACTCTGAAGGCTTTATGCCAATGCCTTATTGGGCCGATGCCAGTGTCCGCGATACTTTTGCAATGATGTCCGAAGAAATAGAAAGCTTTGTAGGAGAACAGGCCGGAGTCATGATTTCCTTCATGGGGGGAATGGGAGCGCGTGAGATTTGGCGGAACTTCATGCGTCTGCGTTCAAACTGGAGATTATGGAACTGCGCTGAACCTGATGCTAGCTATTTGTCGTGCAGGGGAATGATCTTCGCTGACCAGAATATTTCACTTGCTTCTCAAGGCGGCTTCATCGAAACAAAGCGATTATTGTGGCGGACACGTGCCATGAGGGTCAATGACAGCGTTGCAGCAGGTAAGGCAATTGCCCTGACGGACTGGCTTACTAAAGCGATAGAGCTTATGCCTCAACCTGTTGATAATTTGCCCAGAAATGATTTATTGCGTAATCTTGAACGGGTACAGTCAATAAAATTCGGCAATCAGGTCCTGAATATTGCAGCGAACTTACACAGACCCACTGAACGAAATGTCTATATCGTTGAAGTCAGAAATCATGAGTACGACAATCTTGACGTGATAAAGACTAAGGGACTTGCTTATGTTCCGGCATATTAGTCGTGTTTAGCGATAATATTTTTGCGCTCAAGAAGCTTCATAAATGGCACGCCTATCACGTAGCATGAGATTAATTCGCCCAAAGCTACATAAATGCAGGTCATGACTAACGGGGCTTCGATTAAGTAATGCAGCATGGTCCCGATTATAATCATGTTAGACAGCACTGGCCACAATGCAGCAACGAAAATATTTCCGGACTTGAGGGTCAAGAACGCAGCTACCAAAGTCGCCAGCGAACCAAAGACCATATCAGGAAGTCCGTAGCCTCCGATAAAGTTTGCGAATATACAGCCAATGAATAAACCGGGCACTGCTTCGGGTAAATAAAACGGCAGAAGGGTAAAAGCCTCCGAGACCCTGCACTGAACGGGACCGTAAGAGATTGGTGCAAGCAATATAGTCAAAGCAGCATACAACGCAGCTATTAACGCTCCTCTGGCAAGTTTATTGATGTGTGAGCTGTTAATTTTCATTCACTCCTTATTGAGATTAGTATTTTGTCAGGATAAGTCTTTGTTTTTTTCCCGACTGAGTAAAAAGATTTCAGGGCTTCGTAAACTAATTCATACGATTTTGTGTTCACGTAAAGTTTTTCCGAGCCTTCACCTGGATCCATAATGAATAGTCCTTTAGAATCTAAATTATTTATCACATCTTCGCGCAATTTTTTATCAGAGCATGAAATCTCGAACATAAAACCATATGGCGGTAATTCATATTCTTGGCGGATTCTAAGCTCACCAGTGAAAAA
>JAFSQO010000307.1 GCA_017446645.1 Synergistaceae bacterium
CTTGCTCCGTTTTTCTGGGTATTCTTCGGAATGTGCTTAGGCGATGCAGGTTACGCAATTGTAGTATTCGGGACGATTCTTTATGTCTTCAAGAAGTATAAGAAAATGTCTCTAGGCGTGAAAGATTTTATCAAGTTATTCTTGTTCTGTTCAATATCGACTTTCATATATGGCGTTATATCGGGCAGCTTCTTTGGTAACTTTATAGATTCATTCGTGCCTTCGTTAGTGCCGTTAAAGAATTCGTTAATGCTCGTTGACCCAATGACGAACCCAATGCAGGTGTTAGGAATTTCGTTATTAATCGGAGTCGTTCACTTGATGTTCGGTTTATTAATCGCAGCTTATGATAAATTACGAACAGGACAGTTTATTGACGCAGTAGACAATGACATATCATGGTTCTTGTTCATAGTAGGCTTGTGCTTGTTAGGCTCAGGCATGGGGGGATTACTTCCGGCTAAGTTCGTTGAGATCGGGCAGTACATGGCAATAGCAGGAGCAGTGATAATCTTCATCTATGCAGGTCGCGGCAAGGGCTGGAACATTCCCGGACGTATTATATCCGGATTCTTGGCTCTCTACGGCTCAACGTCATATCTTGGCGATATTTTGAGCTACAGCAGATTACTTGCATTAGGCTTCGGCTCGGCAGTTATCGGCATGGTCATTAACTTACTCGGAGGTTTAGCGGCAGATATTCCGTACGTAGGCTGGCTCGTTGCAGTGGTCGTAATCATCGGCGGACATATCTTCAGCATATTAATTAACATACTGGGCAGCTTTGTTCACCCGTTAAGGCTTCAGTATGTAGAATTTTTCGGAAAGTTTTACTCGGGCGGAGGAGAACCCTTCACACCGTTAACGCTCTCACAAGAATATGTAAACGTAAGGGCGTAAAAAAATTTAATTTACTCGAAAGGAACGTGTTTATAATTATGGAATTTCTTGGACTTTCACTCGCACTGTTCGGGGCAGCGTTGGCAGCAGCTCTGGCCGGCATAGGTTCAGCAATCGGAATCGGCATCGCAGGCGGTGCAGCAGCAGGTGTCATGACTGAAGATCCCAACAAGTTCGGTTCATGCTTAATCCTTCAGGCATTACCCGGAACTCAGGGCATTTACGGATTGTTAATCGCATTCTTTGTATTGAACAAGCTGGGACTTCTCGGCGGTGCAGGTGCAGTGGCTCTTAACTGGAATCAGGGCTTGCAGATATTAGCTTCATGTCTTCCCATAGCAGTAGTCGGCTGGTATTCAGCAATTTGGCAGGGCAGGACTTCAGCAGCTTCCATTCAGATGATCGGCAAGAAGCCTGAGGCAATGGGCAAAGCAATAATTCTCCCGGCAATGGTTGAGACCTACGCAGTTCTTGCACTTCTTACGAGTATATTAATGCTCATGGGAGTTCAGGTAGGCTAGTCGGGGCAGGTGTTGTAGAAATGGCACTTGCAGACATCAAAGCAAAGATTAAAGCAGATTCGCAGGCACAGATAAAAGCACTCGAAGCAGAGAATGACGCAAAAGTTCTCGAGATAAGCCGCAAAGTCAACGCAGAGATTAAAGCCGTTCAGGATTCTTATGCAGCAAGACTCGCTAAGGAAGAGCCGGAAGTTTTAAGACGGCGTGAGATAGTCGCAGAACTTGACGCTAAGAGAATAGATCTCGGAGTCCGCCAGCAGTTAGTCGGTGAAGCCTTTGAAGCATCGTTAAAGCAGATGGTAGAAATGGCTCCTGATAAATACGTGAAATTTGCAGACAGACTCATGAAAGAAGCAGTCAGAACCGGTCATGAAGTCGTCTTTGTAGGCACTAACGAGAAGCATTTAGATCAAAGATGGCTTGACGGCTACAACGCGTCTCATAATACAAGTCTCACGTTATCCCCTGAAAAATTAGCTATACGGGGCGGATTCATTCTCAGGGACGACAAGATCGACACAAATTGCTCATGGGAAATGCTGATAGCTGATGCCCGTGCAGATATAGAGACTGAAGTCGTTAAACGGTTATTCGCGTAAGGAGGTGCTGTCGTGAGTTACGTATACACCGTGGCAAGGTTGCGGGGTATGGAAAATCACATATTGGACTCGGCATTCTTTTCGCGCCTTATTGACAGTGCAGGCATTGACGAAGCATTAAAGGCTCTGGGCGAGACAAGTTATTCACAGTGGATTTCAGGAGCTGCAAATTTTGACAAGGCAATTGACTCAGAGATATTAGCTACGTGTGAAGAGTTAGCGCGCTTTGTACCTGATAAAGAGTTAATCGACATTTTCAGGCTACCGTATGATTTTCATAATGTAAAAGTCTTGCTGAAAGGCTTATTCAAAGTCAGGGGCGGAGAGTCAGAAGGCAGACGCTATGATTTGCTCTCTAAGCTGGGAACTATTGACGTTGACGAGCTTACTAACGCAATCGAGACCGAAGAGTATGGCTTCTTACCCTATGGACTTACGGATTTAATTCCCCAGTGCTGGCAGTTATGGGATCAGACTAAGAACGCTCAGGCCGTTGAGTTATTGATAGATCATCAGATGTTCAAGGCAATGTTAAATCTTGCTGAAGGACTCAAGATGGCAGACGTAATTCAATGGGTGAAATTCAAGATTGATGCTGAAAACTTACGCAGCGCAATAAGGCTTGCACGAATGAAATATGACTCGGCGAAGGCACTTGCATTTTTCCATGAGGGCGGAACTATCAGACCTGACGACATGGCAAAATTATTAAACGAGCCGCAGGAGACCTGGAGCAGAATTCTTTCATATACTGATATAGGCAAAGTGTTAGGCTCACTTCAGGAGTCAGGCGATATGAAAATTGCGTTGTCTGACGTATCAAAGTCGCTTGATGACTACTTGATTCAGGTTCTGGAGAACGCAAAATATTCTATGGACGCTCCGGCTAATGTCTTGTTATTCTTGCTGACTAAAGAAGCTGAAGCCCGGAATATGAGAGTCGCCCTTGTGTGTGTTGCAGGAGGACTTGATAAGGAATTCGGAAGGAGGCTGTTAACTAATGGCAGATAATAAGCCGATGGCAGCAGTAGGTTATTACGAGATGGCTTTACCCTTCCAGGCCGTAGGAGTCAGAAGCGTTATCTTGACACCAGAGACGCGCAATACTTTTGAAGACACACTCGAGCAGCTTGCACGCGAAGATTATGCAGTTGTATTCATTCAGGAAGATTTATTTGTCGAGTTCACTCGCAAAGTAGAAGAAATTAATGATAAATATTCAACGAGTGTCTTGCCGGTTCCCGGACCTTCAGGAGCTACAGGGGCAGGGCTTGCTTCGATTAGGGGCAGCGTAGAGAAGGCAGTCGGTATGGATATTTTTGCGGAAAGATAATAATAATAATTAATGGAGGCAGGAGATAAAGAAAATGCCTGACAAAAAAGAAATCAAAGGAGTAATAGAGCGAATCTCCGGCTCTCTTGTAGTCGCTGGCGGTATGGAAGGCGCAAGTATGCAGGACGTTGTGCATATAGGCGAACTCGGATTAGTCGGCGAAATACTTGAGGTCAACGGCGATAAGGCTTCTATTCAGGTCTACGAGGAGACATCAGGATTAATGCCCGGTGAACCTGTCGTATCAACCGGAGAACCCTTAAGCGTCGAACTTGGGCCGGGGATCATAGAGCAGTTTTATGACGGAATTCAGAGACC
>JAFSQO010000308.1 GCA_017446645.1 Synergistaceae bacterium
CGCGCGAATAATAAAGATACAGCAATTTTTCAGATATTTCAAGATTAACTGGTTTCAGACAGCGTGCACACTGAGCCGTTAATTCAGCTGAAATACTTATCGAGACAAGCAATAATGACTCTTCAAGCCACTGAGAAATAACTTGAGCAGTGAAGCCTTCAGGGAAAAGAAACTGCTGGCCCTCAAAAGTCAATTCTCCTGCAGGAAAAGCGAACTCTGACTCAATTTCTGACTCATTATCATTTCTTGCAGGAAGATTTATTATTGCTTTCTGATTATCGTTAAAAATATTATGCAAAGGCTATTCTCTTTGTCTCTCTTGCTATCATTAACTCTTCGTTCGTAGGCACAACGAGCACTTTTACTTTTGAGTCATCTGCGCTTACGATTGCTTCTTTGCCTCGTATATTATTCTTTGCAGGGTCAATCTTTACGCCCATGAATTCGAGACCTTTGCAGACTGATTCACGGGTTGACGCGCTGTTTTCGCCGATTCCTGCTGTGAAGACTAGGACATCAAGACCTTCCATAGCTACAGTATATGCTCCTATGTATTTCTTAATGCCGTATTCAAGCATGTTTATCGCTAATCTGGCGCGATTGTTGCCTTTTTCTGCTGCTTCTTCTACGTCACGAAGATCGCTGCTTACCCCTGAAATTCCCAGTAAACCGCTTTTCTTGTTCATGAAGTTATTCATTTCGTCAGCACTATATTTCGTAATATTCTGGACGAACGGGACACATGCGGGATCCATGTCGCCGGTACGAGAACCCATTAACACACCTGCAAGAGGCGTTAATCCCATTGAGGTGTCAATGCATTTGCCATTCTTGACTGCGCTGATTGAGCTGCCGTTGCCCAGATGACAGGTTATCATCTTGAGGGACTCTAAAGGCTTGCCCAAGATTTCGGCTGTCCTGAGTGCTACAAAGTGATGGCTGGTTCCGTGTGCTCCGTAGCGTCTGACTCTGTGAACCTCATAGAACTCATAAGGCAGTCCGTACATGTAGGCGTAATCCGGCATTGTCTGGTGAAAAGCTGTATCGAATACAACTACATTCGGCAATTTAGGCAGGGCGTGCTGGATTGCTTCGATGCCCATTATATGCCCTGGATTATGAAGGGGAGCTAGGGGTATACACTGTCTGAGACCGTCCATTACCTGACTGTCTACAAGAACTGACTCTTTGTATAAATCTCCGCCGGAGACTTTTCTGTGACCTGCTGCTGCTATTTCGTCAAGGGAGCTCAGTACGCCGTGATTCTTGTCAAGCAGTGCATCAAGTACGAGCTTCATTGCTTCTTTATGGTCTTTAATCGAAGTCTCTATCTTGAATGGCTCCGATCCTGTTTTTCTGTGAGTGATGTTAGAGCCGTCAATGCCTATCCTGTCGACAAGGCCCTTGGCTGAGACTGACTCGTTTTCCATGTCGAATAACTGATACTTGAGTGATGAACTGCCGCAATTTATTACGAGTATTTTCATGACGTTATGAGTACCTCTTTCATTAAGATTTCACCAAAATTAAATACGATAATGGCGGAGACGTAGAGATTTGAACTCTAGGAACGGTAAACCGCTCAGTTGATTTCGAGTCAACCGCCTTCGACCACTCGGCCACATCTCCGCAAGGGTTAAGGCAAGCAACACAAAAATGAGTCACATGCCTGAGTTATTATAATCGCGTAAAACACTTTATGCAAGCAATGTGTCAAAAACTTGGGTGTAAACCGTCCCAGACTATACTGCGATAATTCCTGCGGTCAGTGTCTCCTTCAGTTGAGAAGCACAGAAGCCTTGAATCAGAACCAACTTCCAGCATTTCGCGAAGGTAATCGAGGCTCTGATTCTGCAAAAGCTCACAGACAAAGCCAGAAGTGCTTGCACCGCTCTCACCTGAGATAATCCGGCCATCATCACCCAAAGGATTGGCGAGGACCCGCATACCCTTAGCGGCTACGTAATCAGGCATTGACACGTATATTTCCGCATAGCGTCTCAGCATTTCCCATGCGACAGTGCACGGTTCACCGCAGGCAAGCCCCGCCATGATGGTATTCATGCTGCCTTTGACTGTATGCAGATTTCCGTCATCAGCCCTTGCAGTCCTGTAAATACAGTCTGCCTTGTTGGGTTCAATAATCGTGATTACGGGTTTATTATCCTTGTAATAATCAGCGAAGAAAGCGGCCAACGCCCCAGCCATTGAACCGACCCCGGCCTGAAGGAACACGTGAGTAGGGATAACCCCGTTTAACTGTTCGACTGCCTCAAGTGCCATAGTCAGGTAACCTTGCATTATCCAGCGTGGGATTTTCTCGTAGTCCGGCCATGATGTATCCTGAACCAGAATCCAGCCGGATTTGTTTGCGTTATCTGCGGCAAATCTCACTGTATTATCGTAATTGAATTCAGTAATCGAAGCGTCTGCTCCGAGTTTAATAATATTTTTGAGTCTTTCTTCGACAGTTCCTGCGGGCATGTAGACGACTGCCTTGTGTCCGAGTCTATTTGCTGCCCAGGCAATGCCCCTGCCGTGATTGCCGTCCGTTGCAGTTACGAAAGTTATCTCGCCGAGTTTGCTCTTGATTTCAGGGCTGGTGATCTTACTGTAAGAGAGTTCTGAAATATCGCACCCAAGTCTTTCAGCTATGTATTTGCCAAGACAGAAACTTCCGCCAAGACTCTTAAACGCATTCAGGCCAAATCTATAACTCTCATCTTTCACGAAAAAAGCATTTACTCCGAGTTCGTGAGCAAGATTCTTGAGATTTCTTAACGGTGTAGGCTGATATTCCGGGAAAGTCTGATGAAAGGCACGGGTGATTTTCGCGTCATTCAGGGTAAATATATTCTGTAAGTTATCGCGTACGTTCTCAAGTCTCGCAGCTTTGATTGTCTCGTTCATGTTAGCCTCCTGATTTTATAATTAATGAAAATGTTCGACTGCTTCCTTCAGGACTTCCGCAAGTTCGTTCATGTCCTGGGTATGATCAGAGACTTTCTTGACATTGCCCGCTATCATTTCGACTGAGGCAGCTACTTCTTCATTTGTTGCAGAAGTTTCCTCTGAAATCGTAGCCAGATTATTAACAGCGTCCATGATTGTATCTTTTATGCCGTCGAG
>JAFSQO010000309.1 GCA_017446645.1 Synergistaceae bacterium
CGTTCCATGTGCCTGAAATGCTGTAAGTACCTGCCTTTGTGATATGCAGAACGGGATTGTCATATGCATCGCTCGCTGAATGTGTCATAGTGTCAAAAGCTGCAATATCACTTGCTGAAACATTTGCACTTGGTAAGCTGGGAGGATTTCCGCCGTCATTGCCGGGACCTTCGCCGTCAGGAGGTGTACCGCCGCCGCCCATTCCGTTGACTGACTGGGGCAGACAAGCGAAAACGTAAGGACCGCCGTAATTTGTCCCGTATTCTGTAGTGTTTGCAGTAATCTTTGCGATTGCATTTGCTACTTCTTCACTTGACTCATCATAATATACGACATATTCCTTATCTTCGTCTTTCGTGGCAGTCTGTGAAGTCGTGAATGATAAAGTATTTGAAATATAGCGGACATCATGAGCTATATAAACGCCTTGTGATGAAGTAATTTTTTCGGCTATTTCGTCCTCGTCATATTCTGTCGTGCCGTCCGTGCCTTCTGTCCAGTATTCGTCAGCGTGCTGGGGGTCAGCGTGCCATACATAATTGTATGAGGGTACAGAAACGCCGCCTATTGTAGCTGTGCTGCCGTCAAGTACAATTTCGACAACGTCCGAATCATCTATATCGATTGCAGAAGCCGCTGCTGTCCCTGCAAGATTCAGACTCGTATACTTTAATTGAGTACCGCCGGATATTTTTACGTCACCATAATTTGTAGTAACGTCATAATCATCAATACCGTCAGGATTATACGCGAAGACAACGTTATTGGCTGAGTCAGTTATGACAAGAGCTTCATCTGCACTGATTGTATCTGAGAAGCCCAGATTAACGGCTGCGGTAATGTCATCATCATCAGGTTCAATCGGTGCAACGTAATATATTGCGTCAGTACCTGAGACTGTGCCGCCCTTGTAAATCTTGTAGCTGTCCCCGACAAAGAGCGAAGGTGCCTTGATGCCCATGAACTTGCCTGAAGTTACTGTTTGGGTGTTGTCGTTGTTGTTGCTGTTATCGTCACTCCAGTTATTGTTTTTATGACGGTCACAGCCCGACACCGAGAAAATTAACAGGGCAATAATCAGAAAATAGATTAACCGTGAAAACTTTTTCATGTAAGTGAAACCTCCTTAAATTCATATATAAAAACGTTTTAATTATCGGATTCTATCATAAATAACTTTATTCGCGCTTATTGACAAGGCGTTATAATATTAACTCGAAATTTCAGGGGAGCTTTCGGGCTGAGAGGATGGATTAATTTTCGTCGACCCTTTGAACCTGATCCAGGATAATGCCGGCGCAGGGAGTGCTTCAAAATTTACCCTGAAAAATTTTAGGAATGAAAGAAGGATATTCTTCAAATGTCAACACGAAGAATCAGTATAGTCTCAATGATCGAGGGAGCTTTGTGCATTGCCCTTGCCCTTGTTCTTACGAGAATTAACTTGTTTGCCATGCCTCAGGGCGGTTCGGTGGATCTTGAGCTTGTGCCGTTAATCTTATTTGCCTACAGACGAGGCCCTAAGCTTGGAATCTTAGTCGGAGCTTTAACAGGTGTCATGAAAGTTTTAACAGGCGGATATTTCCTGAACATAATCCAGTTAATTCTTGATTATCCGTTAGCATATGCCTTTGCTGGGATTGCTGCGTTTTATCCGAGAATTTTATGGCTTATTCTTGCAGCACTCGGTCAGCTTACTTCTCATGTTGTTTCAGGGGCTATTTTCTTTGCAAAGTATGCTCCAAGCGGCTGGAACCCTTGGATGTATTCGATTATCTATAATGCTCCGGTTGTCATAGCGAAGTATGCTATATCGGCAGTAGTTGCAATAATTCTCTGGCAGATACTTCAGAAAACAATGCCTGTGAGACAATAATTTTGCGTGTATTAATTGCAGGAGCTTCAAGCAGTTCCGGAAAGACGTTAATAACCTGCGGACTTCTTGCAGCACTCAGGAAACGGGGTCTCAAAGTCTGCGCCTACAAGACAGGCCCGGATTACATTGACCCCGGACATTTAAGGCTCGCCGGAAAATGTGAGGCGTATAATCTCGACACTTGGCTGATGAGCAGGAACTTGACCCGCGAACTCTTTACACGGACTTCAAAGCATTATGACATCGCCTTAATCGAGGGAGCTATGGGACTCTATGACGGCGGCATGAATTCATGTGCTGAGATTGCAAAATTATTGAAC
>JAFSQO010000310.1 GCA_017446645.1 Synergistaceae bacterium
AATTCCCTGCGTCCCACAGGTACTCTAATATTGATTTATTGCTTTTGTTGTCGGAATTCTAACAAGATATTCCAGTTATTCAACAAAGCGAATTATACACTACTAATCTAATTGGCGCAATTCATCTCCCACTTATAGAAGTGGGAGTATTCTTGCATGTTTTAGGATAAAAAATTTTTCTCCATTCATAAAATTTCACAAAATCATAAAAAATAAATTTGCGTTAATAATTACATACATTAATGAACTTGTCAAGAATTATATTGTCTCGTTCATGCTGCCTGTCCTGTATCCCTTCAGGTCAAGCGCAATGTACACGAAGCCCAGAGACTTTAATGCGTCATAAATTTTCGTTCTCGTCTTAACCTCAAGGATTTTCGCAAAGTCTTCCGGCAATAACTCTATCCGCGCCAAATCAGAGCCGTGAATTCTGACTCTAAACTGCCTGAAACCCAAGTCCAGCAAGACCTGCTCTGAACGTTCGACCAACCGCAATTTCTTTTCAGTGAGAACTTCACCGTAAACGAATCTGGAGGCAAGACATGCAAATGACGGCTTATCCCAAGTTTTGAGGCCAAGCTCCCAGGAGAATTTGCGAATCTCTGCCTTAGTGAGTCCTGCAAATCGTAATGGACTCTTTATCCCTAACTCGTCAATCGCCTGAAGTCCGGGACGATAATCACCTAAATCATCGAGGTTTGAGCCTTCGAGGACGTGAGCAAGATTATTTGCATGTGCAACTTCAAGAATCTTCGTGAATAATGCCTTCTTGCACAAGTAGCAGCGGTTAGGGGGATTCTCTTTTATGCCGGGGATGCTCAGCTCGTCAACGTGAATTACAGTGTGAGGAATGTTATTTGACTCGCAGAAGGCTTTTGACTCATCAAGCTCCCTTGCTGGCACAAACGTAGAGTCTATCGTAACCGCCAGAACTTTATCACTGCCCAGTACATCGTGAGCGACCTTCAACAAGAACGTAGAGTCAACTCCTCCAGAAAATGCAACTGCGGCACTTCCCAGAGAGCTTATATATTCCCTGAGTGTAGCTAGTTTAGATCCTTCAGCCATTCGGAAATCCTTGATTTATCGAGATTATTTGCCTTGATACCGTCATGGACCTCTGCCCCCCTGCAGACCTCGCGAATCTTGGCCGTTGCCTTGTCGCAGTTTGAGCCTCCCGACGTACAGAACGGGTAAATTTTTTTGCCTGAGAAGTCATACTGCTCAAGAAAGGACACAATTGCCATTGGACAAGTGAAGAACCACACAGGGAAGCCGATTAATATATTTTTGTAGTCTGAGAAGTTTGCGATTCTCTCGTCAGTTAATACCGGTCTCTCGTCCTTTTTGAACTCTTTGCGGGACTCAAGAAGCGTCATGATATAACTTTTAGGGTAGACTTTTTCTGTAGTTATCTCGTGAGTCTCCGCGTTAATCTCGCCTGCAATGTACTCTGCGGTTTTCTTGGTCTTGCCGCTCTTGGAAAAATACACTACTAACGTGTTATTCACAAAAATTGCTCCTTTCTGATTAATTTAATGTTAGTGCCCTAGTGCCGCTTGAATTACTCGCACCTTAATATATGAGTCACGAATTCAGGAAGCTCGACCCCGATTGCGCGTGCTGCCTTAGGTACGAGACTCGTTGCTGTCATTCCCGGAGCAGTGTTGACTTCGAGGATATAGACCTTGTTATCGGGATCAAGTCTGAAGTCCGATCTGCTGTATGCCCTGCAGCCCAGAACTTTATGAGCCTTGACCGCCATTTCGCTGACCTGAACTCTTATTGCTTCGTCAATTTTTGCGGGAGTGATGTATTCAGTTGCTCCTGCTGTGTATTTGTTCTTGTAGTCATAAAAGCCTGCATGGGGAACTATCTCGATTACCGGCAATGCTTCGGTCTTGCCTTCGTGTTCCCAGACTGCACAGGTCAATTCACGGCCGGGTATATATCTCTCGACCATAACGTCAGATAAATAACTTGTCTGGGCGAGTTTGACTGCCTGAGACAATTTTTCAGGAGTGAGGTCTTTTATGATAGTTACTCCGACAGTGCTGCCTCCTCCACAGGGTTTGACTACTACATCATGACCAAGCTGCTCGATTATACCATCATAGCTTACGGGCATTAACAGACTTTCAGGTGCCTGAATGCCTGACTGCTTGAAGAGTTCTAACGCCTTCCATTTGTCCATAGCTAGTGCACTTGCTTCTGGTCTTGAACCTGTGTAGTGAATCCCCAGCTTATCGAGTTCCGCCTGAAGTTGTCCGCCTTCTCCCCAGTCTCCATGCATAGCGATGAAAGCCGCGTCAAAATCCTTCACCCTGTCTATTTCGTCCATTGAATGCAGGTCAAGGGTCTGAGCGTTAAATCCTGCTTCATTTAGGGCCTTGCAGACAGCCTCGCCGCTCCTGAGTGATACTTCACGTTCCCTGCCATCGCCTCCGCAAAGGACAGCGACATTCTTTATGTTGTTAAAATTCATGTAAAATTTTCCTCGTAAGTTCAAGAATTATTAATTATTTTCCCCCTGAATAGAATTCTTTTCTCGTTGGATTCGTATGAATTAATACCGATGACTGATTAAAGACTTTTATCAGCTCGTCCGATGCAGCGTGAACTTTTCTGGGTGCTGTGTTGCTCAGACGAATCAAAATCGTGCGTTCGTGCTTAATTTGGCCTTGATCAGTCCATGCTCTGTTAGCTTCGAGAAGGGTCCAGCCCGTGAAGTGTTTTGCGAGTATCTCTTCAGCCTTGCTCTTGGCCTCCTCAAAAGGGAAGACAGGCTCGTTTGTGTCCTTGTCGTTAGTGCCGAGATAAATGACGTACTGGGCATCATCAAAGTCTGAGTGATATTCGTATTCAGCATAGGCAAAGAGGGCCAGCACAGCCAACAAGATAAACGTGTAGGCAATGATCATTCTCTGCTTTTTGATGTTCGTGCTCATGATAAAAAATCCTCCTAAAAGATAAATAAAAAATAAATTTTAAATTACACGATATAATTTTCTCACAATATTTCTAAATTTTTAAAGGAGGCACTATCTTTCATGCAGCAGTTATACGCAACATGGCGAATGAGTTACATCGAAGCACCCAAACACGAGGGCTGTATCTTCTGCGATTTCCCAGCAGAGCACAAGGACGACGAGCACTTCATAGTTCACAGAGGCAAGACTTGTTTCGTCATAATGAATCTTTATCCTTACAATCCGGGCCACATGATGGTCATTCCGTTCAGGCACACTAATATTTACGAGTCATTAACTGACGAGGAAGTGTTAGAGCTTCACAACCTGACTTCACACGCCGTAAAAGTCTTGAAGCACGTAATGCACCCCGATGGCTTCAACATGGGCATTAATCTCGGCCAGACAGCAGGAGCAGGGGTAGCAGGACATTTACACAGGCACATAGTCCCCCGCTGGAACGGTGATAATAACTTCATGCCGGTATTGTCTGACACCAGAGTCCTTTCTGACGCTATCGAGAACTCATGGCGAAAGATTAAAGATGCCTGGAACGAATGTATATAACGAACCTTCAAGTGCTGCAGTCTATGAGGAAAAGATAAAGCGTTCAGTGTTCATTGCGAATCTTGAACCGGTTCACTCAGAAGACGAAGCAAGGGACTTCCTGACGAGAATAATTTCTCAGCACAGGGACGCTACTCACAACTGCAGAGCTTATATAATTGGCAATGCTGGAGAGTCCGAATACTTCTCAGATGACGGCGAACCCTCAGGGACAGCAGGCCGACCGATTTTGCTTGCGATAAAGAAGAGCACCCTCGTAAATGTCATGATAATCGTAACGCGCTACTTTGGAGGGGTGAAGCTGGGGACTCGCGGCTTAATCGATGCTTATGGACTTACGGCTTCTAAAGCTATCGAACTTGCAGGAGTTATCGAAAGGGTCATCACTCAAAAATTTTCTGTCTCGCTTGATTATGCATCAATGGGAACGATTACAAGATTGCTTGAGACTCACAACGCAATGAATCTCTCATGGAATTATCAAGAGTCAGTGAACGTGAATGCAGATGTCCCAGTGAATTATTGTGAGAGTCTTTCGCGTGAACTTGATGAGCTGAAAGCACGAAAATTTATAAAATCGTTTGACAAGAATTTAACTGCGTTATAATATATTCCGAGTTTGCAGATAATAATAATATCCGCGAACATGGTGGGTTGGCCGAGAGGCTGAAGGCGCTCGCCTGCTAAGTGAGTATAGGGTCTAATAACTCTATCGTGAGTTCGAATCTCACACCCACCGCCATTATGTTTTCCTGCGGTAGTAGCTCAGCTGGATAGAGCGAAGGCCTACGGAGCCTTAGGTCGTGGGTTCGAATCCTGCCTACCGCGCCAATATCAGACGAGAATAGAGGCGGTTGCTGAGTTATGCTACAGACCGCTTTTTTTGTATACTTTAGGCTTTATCCTGATAATGGCTCTCAATCTTTAGAATCTTGTCAGGTTGAGCAATAAATATTATTAATACGTAAAGGAGAGAAATTTTTTTCACCATGACAAAGAAAATATTAACTTGCACCATTTTAGTTCTTGCAATGGCTTCGTGTGCTTTCGGAGCAGCTTTCAAGATCGGCGGAACAGGCCCCCTCACAGGCGGAGCAGCAATTTACGGAACGGCAGCAATGAGAGGCGCACAGATTGCAGTCGACGAGATTAACGCAATGAACACAGGCATAACTTTCGAGCTTCGTTATGAAGACGATACTCACGATGCAGAGAAAGCAGTCAACGCATACAACGCCCTCAAGGATTGGGGTATGCAGGTCTCTCTGGGTTCAGTAACTTCTAAACCCTGTGAGGCAACAGCAGCCGAGAATTTTGCAGACAGAATTTTCGCCCTTACTCCTTCAGCTTCATCGGCAGCAGTTACGGACGGCAAAGATAACGTCTTCCAGATGTGCTTCGTAGACCCTAACCAGGGCAGTGCAAGCGCGCAGTATATTGCTGATAAGAAATTCGCAAAGAAAGTTGCAGTTATCTGGAAAAACGATGATGTCTACTCAAAGGGAATCCGTGACACATTCGTAGAGAAGGCTCCTTCATTGGGCCTTGAGGTCGTAAGCGAGACAACATTTGCTGACGGAAACGATAACGATTTCTCAGTACAGCTCACTGATGCCCAGAAGAACGGCGCAGAACTTGTCTTCCTGCCTATGTACTATCAGCCCGCGTCATTAATCCTTGCTCAGGCTCAGGCAATGGGATACGCCCCCAAATGGTTCGGAGTTGACGGCATGGACGGAATTTTAACAATGGAAGGCTTCGATAAGTCATTAGCAGAAGGTGTTATGCTTCTCACCCCGTTCAATGCAGACGCAAAGGACGAGAAAACAGTGAAGTTCGTAGCCGAGTACCAGAAGAGATTTAACGAGGTTCCTAACCAGTTCGCAGCAGATGGCTATGATTGCGTTTATGCTTACTGCCAGGCCCTGACTCAGGCAAAGGCTACTCCGGACATGAGCGCAGAGGATCTTTGCGGCAAGATGATCGAGCAGTTCACAACAATGACGTTTAACGGAGTTACCGGCGAGAATGTCAAATGGGCCAAGAACGGCGAAGTCACCAAAGACCCCAAGGGCATGGTCATCAAAGACGGCGCATACGTCGGACTTGACTAATAAACTTGAATAGTGGGTTAGTGATTAGTGGCTGGTAAAATCTTTTTCTGCACACTATACACTACCCGCTGTGATTTACTTTGGCAGTTCGGGGAAAATATCGGCCTTGAAAAAATTCTCCGGCTGCCTTTTTTCGTATATGCAAATAGGAGAGATAAGTTTATTCATGATATTTCTTAATTACTTTATCAGCGGAATAAGTCTCGGCAGTATCTACGCAATTATCGCGCTGGGCTACACAATGGTCTACGGAATTGCGAAGATGCTCAACTTTGCTCACGGCGATGTCATAATGGTCGGTGCTTATGTCTGCTTCTATGCTGTTGCACGCTACAACTTTAACCCGTTTTTGGGAGTCTTGCTTGCTATGATTGTCTGCACGTTTTTAGGAATTATCGTAGAGAGACTTGCATACAAACCACTGAGACAGGCCCCTTCACTTGCAGTCTTAATCACGGCAATCGGTGTAAGCTACTTCCTTCAGAACAGCGCGTTACTGTTATGGTCATCGAATCCCAAAGTCTTCCCGTCAATTATTGGGCGAGGGGCTTTCAAGTTATTTGACGGCGAGCTTTCTGTCTCACACATCACTGCATTAACGATTATTGCGTGTCTTGTCATCATGGTAGTCTTGACCCTCTTTATCAGCAAGACCCGACTAGGCAAGGCAATGCGTGCATGTTCGGAAGATAAAGGAGCAGCGCAATTAATGGGAATTAACGTAAACGCTACAATTTCGTTGACTTTTGCGATAGGCTCAGGACTCGCAGCAATAGCCGGGGCATTGTTGTGCTCGGCTTACCCGACTTTAATGCCTACAACTGGAGCATTACCCGGAATTAAGGCATTTACCGCAGCAGTTTTCGGTGGTATTGGCTCAATTCCAGGGGCTTTCTTAGGGGGTCTTATGTTGGGGGTAATCGAAATTTTTGCGAAGGCTTATATATCGAGTCAGCTTTCGGACGCAGTAGTCTTTGCTGTGTTAATAATCGTTCTGCTTGTGAAACCGGCTGGGCTTCTGGGCAGGCTTACTCAGGAGAAGGTGTAGGAACATGACAATGCGCAGGCTTATAAATCTAAAACGCGTAGAGGCCCGCAGAATCTACCTCACGTATTTTATCGTAATCATTGCTTACGTGATTTGCCAGACGATGAGCAGCACAAGAATTCTTAGCTCAACAATGAGGGGAATGCTTGTCCCTATATGTGCCTATATGGTCATGTCGATTTCACTAAATCTCGTAGTAGGAATTTCCGGCGAGCTTTCACTGGGTCATGCAGGCTTCATGTCAGTAGGCGCATTCTCAGGAGTCGCAGCGGCTATCTTAATGCAGAGCGTTATCCCCTTTGCTCCTGTGAGACTTGCACTTGCGATGATAATAGCGGCAATCTTCGCAGCAATAGCAGGCTTCTTAATTGGCATTCCTGTTTTGAGGCTCAAGGGAGATTACTTAGCTATAGTTACTCTTGCGTTCGGCGAGATAATCAAGAGCATACTCAATAATTTCTATATGGGAATGGACTCCGGCGGTATCCAGTTCAGCATGTTGAGCGATACAACCAGACTTTTACCCGGAGGCAAGTTAATTATACGCGGGCCAATGGGAATCAGCGGCATTCAGAAAATCGCAACTTTCCCTGCTGGTTTTATTTTGGTCATGATCTCGTTAATGATAGTCTTTAATCTCGTAAATTCACGTTCAGGGCGTGCTTTCATGGCAATTCGTGATGACAGAATCGCAGCCGAAAGTATAGGACTCGACATCACAAAGTACAAGATGATGGCCTTTGTCTTATCCGCAGCAATGGCCGGGGCAGCAGGTGCGCTCTTCGCTATGAATTACTCGACGATAGTAGCAAACAAGTTCGATTTCAACACTTCGATCTTGATTCTGGTCTTTGTAGTTCTTGGCGGTCAAGGCAACATGTTAGGGGGCATAATTGCAGCAGCAGCTCTTACTATTTTGCCTGAAAAATTGCGCCAGTTCTCGGATTACAGAATGCTTCTCTATGCTGTTATCTTGATAGTCACGATGTTGGGAACAAATAATCAGGACATAAGGAATTTCTTTGCTAAACTCAATCCCTTCAGACATAAAGAACCGGAAGAAGAGGAGGCTGCATAAACCATGAAACCAAAAACTAAATACGTTCAAGTGCCTTCAAGGTCAATACTGCCTGACAGGGACATAGCCCGCGAACCCGTTTTAGAGTGCATCAATCTGGGAATTACACTAGGAGGGATCAAGGCGGTCGATAATTTTAATCTCACCATAGGACGCACAGAAATTGCAGGCTTAATCGGGCCAAACGGAGCAGGCAAGACTACAGTGTTTAATTTGCTCACGAAAGTCTATCAGCCAACGACAGGGACGATATTACTCAACGGCAAAGATACTCACGGAATGAATACAATGCAGGTGAATAAGGCAGGCATTGCCCGAACCTTCCAGAATATAAGGCTCTTCAAGAATCTAAGTGTCGTCGATAACGTCAAGGCAGCAATGAATAACGAAATGCACTATAACATGCTGAGCGCAATATTGCGCCTACCAAATTACAGGCGTGAAGAAGTTGCGGCTCACAGAAGGGCTTTGAAACTTTTATCTATCTTTGACATGCAGGACATGGCCGATGTAAGAGCTGGCTCGTTGCCCTACGGAGCACAGAGAAGACTCGAAATAGTCAGAGCACTCGCTACGAATCCTTCACTCTTGCTGCTTGATGAACCCGCTGCAGGAATGAATCCTTCAGAGACGGCTGACTTAATGGATAATATCAGGAAAGTTCACGAGATGTTCCAGATTGCCATAGTCTTAATAGAGCACGATATGAGCCTTGTCATGAATATCTGTGAGGGAATATGCGTCCTTAATTTCGGTCAGGTCATCGCTAAAGGAACTCCCGAAGAAATTCAGTCAAACCCGGCAGTAATCGAAGCATATCTTGGCAGACAGAGCAGCCATAAAGAGAAGGAGGCGTAGGCAATGGCAGTCTTAGAAGTCGAAAACATCAACGTCTATTACGGCAGCATTCACGCAATCAAAGGCATATCGTTTGAAGTCAACGAGGGCGAAATAGTTACGTTAATCGGCGCAAACGGTGCAGGAAAGTCGACAACCCTTAACACTGTATCAGGATTGCTTCACCCTTCAACGGGCAGCGTCTCATTTCTTGGCCAGTCCCTTGCGAAAGTCCAGCCTCACAAGATAGTCGAACGGGGACTCGCTCAGGTTCCAGAAGGCCGAAGGGTCTTTGCTCAGATGACAGTCCAGGAGAATCTTGAGATGGGAGCATACACTCAGGACAACAAGAATATTCACGAAGATTTGGAAAAAGTTTACTCGTTATTCCCAAGACTCAAAGAGAGAATGCATCAGACAGCAGGGACCCTTTCAGGAGGCGAGCAGCAAATGCTTGCGATGGGTCGTGCGTTAATGAGTCGTCCTAAATTGTTAATGCTTGATGAGCCTTCAATGGGACTCGCACCGATTCTTGTTGAGCAGATATTTGACATCATTGCTGACTTGCACAAGACGGGAGCTACTATCTTACTTGTTGAACAAAATGCACAAATGGCACTAAGCATTGCTAACAGGGGCTACGTCATGGAAACCGGCAAAATCGTAACGACTGGGACGGGTCAGGAGTTGCTTGCTTCTCCGGCCGTGAGAAAGGCATACTTAGGCGGATAGCCTCGCGGGAGATTCGTTAAGAGTCTCCCTGAGTCCGTTTTCTTCGTATAAATATTCTCTTGTAAATCCTTTTGCCGTTAATTAATGGCTGTGCAACTTTAGAACTTGCTTTCCATAAACCATTCGAGAAGCCTTTGCCTTCACTCTCTGTGCAGCCAATAATCTCGAACTGGTCAGGGTTATACTTGTCCATGAAAGTTATCGGGACTCCCATGACTCCGAAATAATCTGCGGGAATGTCACTGGTCTTGCTCACTTCGATAGCGTCATAGTTATCATAGTGAGGGTAAAGCTCCGGGTTGCGCTCGTAGCTCCTTGAGAGAATCATGTCGCGATGTCTCCAGCCGTGATCTAAATTCGTGAACCAGCAGATGTTACCAAGACTCCGCCACTTCTGAATCTTTCCGTCCGGGCCTTCTTCTTCCCAGTATCGAGTCTCTCTAGGTTCATAACTGTCTGGGACTCTGAACGACATGCTGCCGTTATTATTATGTCCAAGCCACATTCTATTTTGCATGAACAACGGGAAGACCTCTTTGTATGTAATTGCATTGTTATTTGCGATGATTATAAACTTCTTGTCGTAGTGAATCAACAGAGAGATGAATTCCCTTAGCAGTGAGTGAGGCGGGTTCGTTACGACTATGTCAGCTTCCTTGAGTAAGTCTATGCATTCCGGGCTTCTAAAGTCTCCATTACCCTGAAGTTTTCTGACTCCTCCTCCGATGTTGTGTTCAAGGATATAGCGAATGTCCTGTAAATCTTCGGCTGTGTCTTCGTTGTAGTCCCTGAATTCAGTGATTTCTGCGCAGTATGGAGTCCTCGCCTGAGTCTCTTTCTCTTCCTCGAATAAAGATAACTGCCGATGAGCTATCGGGCTGCCTGCGTAACATGTTGCAGTGAGCTTTGCCAGATGATACGCGTTGAACCTGATAGCAAAGTACTTGAAGAAATTGCTCTCGTAAGGGTCATCGCAGTTGCAGAGAATCTTCTTTCCCTCGAAGTGTTCCCTGTAATTGCGCAGTTCGTTCTCTATGTCGAACATCTGTGTGTAAAATTCGTCCTGTTGAGCTTTTGCTGCCATATTGAGTGCTGTATTCTTTGCCATGAATTACGCTCCTTCTTAGTTGAAAACAGGGAGGTGAGAGTTCTTCACTGCACACTCCCCGTTTAGAAATTAGCCTCCGTAAGTCAATTTTACGATTGCAGTCGTAACTGGAGGGCAGAACGTCAACAACAGCAGCAACAACACCAGCAGCAAATAGAACGGAATTGCTTCCTTCATGAAGGGCTTAGTCTTGCAGCCTGTAACTGAACACGTTACGAACATCAACGTACCCATAGGGGGCGAGAGTGCTCCGATAGCATTGTTGAATATGTAAATCATAGCAAACTGAATCTCGTCAATCCCGTACTGTCTTGCAATAGGGGCAAGCAACGGAACTAAAACGATCATCGTAGCATTTCCCTCAATGAACATGCCTACTATAAGCACGAAAATATTTACGGCGATTAAGAACGCATATTTATTCGGACAAATAGATACTATAAATTCAGTTAATTGCTGGGGAATTCTCTCTTTCGTCAATACCCACGAGAAGACAGAAGCTGCTGAGACGATTAACATAATGCCGCCGGTTGTGCATACTGTTTCTTTGCAGGCCTGAAGGATTCCCTTGAAACTTAATTCCCGGTAAATTAGGCCAAGAATTATTGCGTAAATTATTGCGATTGCTCCTGCTTCGGTTGCAGTGAAGACTCCGAGCCT